>JAKACH010000044.1 GCA_021821635.1 Thermoplasmata archaeon
CGAATATGGCACCGTACCTGATGGTTTCATGCTCCGGTCGGGATTTGGACCCGAGTCGGGGGATTGAGAGTCCCTAATGCTTGACCGTGCTACACCACCGGAGCTTTCAACGGTGATTAAAGATAATCATTTATTGTTTTGCATCTTTTAAATCCTTGAAGTCTGTAAAATGTCACCTACACAGACATAGTACAAAATACGATAAATTCAGAAATAAGTGTTCTCACGCGTGGATAGGCCAAAAGACCTTGAAAAGCTCAACCACCACCGCAAGTATAACAGCAATCGCAATGACGACAATTGGATGAATTGAAGGGCCGTTTATCTCCTCCTCGTCAAAGTACCTTATAAGCCCAGCCCCAGACTGGAATCCCGTATCCTTCTTATCTGCCATTCAAAAATGTAATAGAAATCGTTAATTTAAGTCTTTCTTATGATTTGTTGAAACCAGAGGTAATATGATTCAACTGTAAGTAACAGTTTTCAACCCCTGAAGGGTGTGGAGTTTCTTGCTCATATGTATTAAAAGTCAATGTACACTCTTGCGGCGCCTGCCACAACCAGCTTTTTATTTGGAATGTTAAGAGAATCAGCCATTTCCTGTAACTTTGATGCATTCTGCCTTTCAGTTGCAACAAAGACGTTTGTTCCCCCGGTCACTATATATGCTCTCCAAAAATCCCCACTCTTTTTTTTCAGTCTTTTTATCAGATCGCGCATTTCATCGTTTATAACATGAACGCCAACCGATTCAAGTAATGAATGATATTCATCCGTATCGTTCATTGCAAGTTCGAAAATCCCTTTAACGTCTTTCTTGGCTGCAAGTTCCTTCAGGTTCATGCATTTTTTTGCTGTTGAACTAATCCTGTTTCCATAATTAGGGCTCTTTACAATGTTACTATGTATTGTATCGGACGGGTTGCGCGTAGTACTGAACATAAATGCTATTATTACAAAATTACTGAAATCTTCAGGTCCAAGCAATCTCGTAGTAATGGGGACCCCGTCGACAATTTCAGTTACTGTAAGACCTCCATGAAGGCTTCTCCCAACGCTTTCAGAAATAGAGCGAAAATCATTCTCAAGCGATTGTATATCTGAGATGCAAAACATCTCCTGGGCGGCCTTTGCCAGTGCCGCAGCCCCCGCGTCTGAGCTTCCACTTATTATTCCATTGTTCTGGGAGTAGACGGAGAGATTTCGTTTTACCTCTGCAGATTTACTGCTGTACCTTGAAAGAAGATGGAACGGGGCCCTTGGATCAACGGGATCCACCCGATTACCATTAATCGTTACAGAAGGTTCATTTGCATAGAATAAACGAGTTCTTGTATAGATGTCATGCTCTTCGGAAGTGTAAGCAATCCCGGCAGAATTATGCAGCGGATACCTCTTCGAGGAATCAGATACCCCACCCAATAGGACTATACCGATAGTGGGGAAAGCCAGCGTTTCGCATCCGTTTATCTGGCGTTCTTTGTTTCCCTGCAATCTGCTCCTTTCCTCTAGTAATCTTTATTTCGGAACCTTGCTCATTATCTTCTTCCGCTCTTTTGCATTGTAACCTGTCAGGGCCTCAATCAGCTCGTTAAATTTCTTGACTGCGTTCTCATAGTTCTCAGAATTTTTCTCTGTTGTGGTTTCACACATGAGCATCTTGCCTTCGCCCCAGAGCTCAACCCTTTCAAGTCCAGGGATCTTGGCAATAACATGATCCTTGGAGACTGTTCCAGATCGAGTCACTTTTCTCGTAGTCGCCAGAATACTTTCCACGTCAATTTTTACACCCTTCTTTACCGGATATGATCTCGTCACTCTTTCAACCTCCACATCACTCTTTTTAGACTCCTTCTTCTGGAGTTTCTTGGCTATCGTCCTGAGCAGAATGATATTCATGTATTGAGAATCATGCTCCAAAAGCGGGGAACTGGAAATAATTGTAACGTCATCAGTCATATCTGCAAGAACTTCGCTCAGTGTTTCAAATTTCAGGTCTCCATGCTTGATTGCAGAGAGTTTCACCTCGTTGTGACCTTCGTATTCAACACCGGAGAACTCGGTATAGAGATCATCTTTCTTATATTTTGAAAACGTCTCTATGATAGACTCAAAGTCCCTTACTTCAATGAGTGACCCCCCCTGTAGGGCATGAACATGTGCAAAATTGAGAATTGGCTCGATTCCGGGTACTCTTTTAGCAAGGCTTGTCAAATCCGAAACAGATCCAAATATCTCTTCCTTCCCTGAAGATTCCACGCCAATGAATGGAAATCCCTTATCCGTGGAAAATTCTTTAGAAAATTGGGAATAAAACTTCACGGCATTATCCAGACTTTCCTTCTTGGACTGGGAGTAAAATCCAGTATGCGTGATAACTCTTCTGGCCTCCATCCCCCTTGCGATTATCAGAGACCACCTCAGATGATTTGACGAGCGTTCTGCCATTTCGTTTCCATTCAGTAAATCCATATAATACGGCGCATGCAGGGATAATGTAACATCAAGTTCCTTAGCAAGATCGCCCCCTTCCTTGATTTCGCTGTAATTCCTGGCCATGTTCCAGAACAGTTCCTGAACTATGTCATTCTCATCAATTGACGTATCGACACCGACAGATTTGTAGTTACCTTCCTCATCCTGCCTTAAAATGTTCACAATTATTGAGTCCTGTACATCTTTTGGTCGTAATCCCGCATAGTCAAGCGCCGGGCGTTCCTGCACGTTGACACGCAAAAGTTGTACTTCCAGTGAATTTAGTCCCAGGTTGTGTACCTCCTCCACGGACTCCACAAATGTCCTGCCCTTGCTTGTCAGAGGTATCCCTGCTATCCCAAATCTAATCATGAAAATGTCGAAAGATATATTCCGGTTAATAATATAATTTTGCCACTTTTCCATAAAGAGCCTGCATAAGATTTCTTCTCAATTGCAGATCGTATGACACAATGATATAATCCATAATATCGAAAAAGACCTAATATTAAAGGTAAGAAGGTATAATAGAAAAGTTGACATCCTAGGCGGATAGTAATGATAACAGGTAGTCAAAATACTGATTATGCACGTGGTCTTGAGGGTGTCGTTGCTGCTGAAACAAGAATAGGCTTTGTTGACGGTATTAATGGCAGACTGGTCTACAGAGGTTACAATATAGAGGAACTTGCTGAATTGTCAACCTTTGAGGAGGTCTCCTATCTTCTTCTATATGGAAAACTTCCTACCAAATCAGAATTTGCAAACTTCACATCGAAACTGAATGCAGATAATCATATTGACGATCAGCTATTCAAAATACTGCAGGAATGCACAAAATCCTCTCATCCTATGTCCGCACTCAGGACTGCAGTTTCTTACCTTGGTGCCATGGATAAGAGCAGCAACAAATCTGATCTTATTTCACAGGAAGCAATGGGTCTCAGACTTATGGGGAAATTCCCGTCTATTGTGGCTGCCATAAACAGGGCCCAGCAGGGGAAACCCTTAATCAGATCTAACGAGCCCAACTATACAGTAAGGTTCCTGGAAGAAAGCTTTGGTAAGAAACCTACAGAATTCGAGACGAAGGTGTTCAGGACTGCACTGATCCTCCATGCGGATCATGGTATGAATGCATCCACATTTGCATCTATGGTTACTATTTCCACACTTTCTGACATGTACTCTGCTGTTACTTCAGCTATTGCGTCACTAAAGGGTCCACTGCATGGGGGGGCTAACGAACAGGCCCTTGACCTGCTCGAACGTATCGGATCTCCAAAAAATGCCGATAAGGTCATTACAGATATGCTGGAGAAAAAGGAAAAAATAATGGGGTTTGGGCACAGGGTCTACAAAGTATATGATCCCAGGGCAAAGATACTGAAAGGTTATGCTAAAAAACTTGCAGAGGATAAGGGTCACAGCGAGCTCTTTGAAACAGCGGAAGAGGTCGAGAAGGTAATGATCAACAAGCTGGGTACAAAGGGAATATTTCCTAACGTTGATTTCTATTCAGGCATCGTATATAAGTCGCTTGGATTCGATCCAACACTATTCACACCGATCTTTGCGCTTTCCAGAATATCTGGATGGTTTGCCAGATCCTTTGAATATCTTCATGACAACAGGCTGTTCCGTCCGAGGTCTATGTACAAGGGAGAAGTTGGTCCCTTGAAATATATACCAATTGCAGATAGAAAATAAGCTGTAAATTTAAGTGTATGTCGTCTTGGATACCAAACTTCACTTATATTATCGCATTGGGTGCGGAAGCCTCGCTCTGAATACGGCACAGAAAGTTGAGGTTTAAATAACGCCGGTTGATTACCCTTGCCGTGCCCCGGTAGTGTAGTGGCCTATCATACGGGCCTGTCGAGCCCGTGACTCGGGTCCAAATCCCGGCCGGGGCGTCACAATATTTTGCAGGTTCTTACCAGTTCTGCAATTCCCAATGAAACAAACTGAAAAGTTAATTAGCAAGTAAAAATTCTATTGACTGGTGGGATAATGGCAGTACCAGATTTGTCATTCTTTACTGTCCGGAAAATTAGGAAGATGCTGAAGGACGGAGTAGAAGTACCACAGGTATGCAAAGAATTCAATATTGATCCTGCTGATTGGAGAGAAGTGTCAATGAAGTATTCCTTCTTCAAGTGAAAACGGTTTTGTTATTTTAAAACTGTATTATATCTGAGGAGTACCGAGAATCTTTTCCTGAGGCAACCTAACACTGACAGAGAACGTCTTATCTTCTTCCTGTCCAGTGTCGAGCCAGAGTATCCTGAAGGAAAAAGATTTGTCTTTGTACGGCAAAGGATCGAAGTCCAGATAATGAAGCCCGATGTTTGTATCTATACTGTCCAGTGCGGAGTTGGATGTTTCGTTATTCTGCATCAACATCCGAAACGGTCTATCAAAGATGAATCGAATGGGAATGAAGGGTGAAACTTCCCTGAGCTGCCTGTTTTTTTTCCATATCTCATAAGTCAGCAGTGTTGATCGATCATCAATGTATCGTCGTTTAACATCCTCGACCTGATCAAAGGGTCTTCCTTCCTTGATGGATCGGAGAAGCTTAATATATTCAGCATGCGCCCATACTAGTGGCGTAGCAGAACCTGTTTTCTTTCCCAGATGCAGGTGCATGTCCGGAATATCTGACGCATCCCAGACCTGCTCGGGTATCATGCGCGTTTCAGAGGCAAAATGCTCAAGAGCACTGACGTAGGGATAAGGATCATGACCTGCTGCAAGCTCATAATGTCCTCTTTCGCCGGAAAGTAGCGGCCACCCTCTGCCGACGCCTGTCCCGGTATATCCCGAACCATCATCAGCCTGTCCATAGCCGTCATGATTATATCTGTGCCATACGGGTCCGAATGGAGTATCCGTCTTCAGCACTCTGTCAATTACTTTTAGCGTGTTCAGGATGATTGGATCATCAGGACGCCTGATTCCATATCTGACCAGCAGGAGGAAACCGGTGCTAACGATGCTATTGGCAGGAAAAGTACTCTGGGATCCTGGAGGAAAATTCTTCAAGGCAACAATCTTTCCTTCAAGATCTTCATCCGGACACTCAGAATTAAAGTCGGCAGGGTTTATCCTCACATAGTGCGTCTGGATATCTGGCAGAATTGTACCGGAATGCGTAACTGTCCACTTCTCCAGGTTGCGTTCAAGAAAATCTGCAAAAGAGGCTATAAAGTCAGCGAGGGCCGGTTTATTATCGCGTCTTGCAAAATAAGCCGCGCATACCAGGCCAGCAATATTGGCAGCAATTGTAGATGTCGAGAAACCTGAATTCTCCTCCCATCTCTCCTGCTGCGTGACAGGGCCGCTCGCTATAAGGAAAGCAGCTGCCTTATATACCATGGGCGTTGGATCAAACTGCTTCAGCCCATTCAATTGTGCAAGGCGATATGCAAGCATTATAGGGTATGCCGTCTGGTCTAGCTGCACGCCAATCCAGTACGGTTCCCCGTTGATCCAGAAGTTCTGTTGAAAACTTCCATTTTCAAGCTGGTTTGCATCGAGATAAATAAGAGACTTGAGAGGAGTTTCCATATCTCCCGCAGCTAGAAGCCCGGTTGCTGCATTGAAAAGATCCCTGCTCCAGACTATATGATAACCCCCACGGTTGCTGTCATCTGACACTTCCCCCCAGGGCACCGAAAGGGAAGCAGTGATTGCACCGTAGTTCGTCTTGTCCTCATGGGACATGATTATTCCATATGAAGATCTGTATAAAAGGCCGTTATCCTTTGAATATGGAGAAAGATCGAGAAGTTTGCCTAATTTTTTTTCCCATGCTTCAATGAACTTTTCTTTCTGTCTCTCGAAAGGTACGGAAAGGGCTTGGTTCAGGCTGGAAAGGGCACTTACTTCACTGTTTCCAAATGACAATGCAACAATGAACTCCATCCGGTCGTCATAGTCAAGCTTAGCCGTCAAGGATACGTTTCCGCTCGATGCATTATCATATTCCTTGGAAAGATGCATATTTGAAAGGAGGTCACTATGGCCGTCACTATCTCCGACGAAGCCAGCCGTTGCCTGTGAAAAACCTTTGCTGCTTCGCATTGCCAGGTAAGTGGAGTTTTTTTCCGCCAGGAGTACTGTATAACCATTACGCCTCTGAACGTATGCGTGGTTGCCGCTTCCCCCTCCATCGATATGCGGGTAAAGTGTGAGATAAAACGCAATTTTATCATCCCAGTTTTCTCCCTTTATGATCCTGAAACGTATAAGCAAAGTAGGTGAATAATGATCTGTTATTATCTCCTTCACCAGCGTGAACCTGCCATTATTCTCGTTGCAAGTCACCCTGTATCCCATACTCATATTGCCGAGGGTTTCTATTCTTGGCTGCATACCATGAATCTCATCATGGCAGAAAGAGGATCCATCGGTGTAAGTAAGCAATAGCTGCCTTATCTGCGGCTTGTCGACATATGGGTAATAAACTTCCGTGATAATTCCGTTCCACAGCGTGAACCAGATCTTCGATGCTGGTGTGTAGGCCGTGCCAACACCGTCTTTGTCTCCTCTTGCCCACCTAGGTTCAATGCCTGGTGACCCCGGTGCTTCAGTTCGTGACTTTGGCACGATATCGGCATATGATACGACTACTTAACACGTTCTTACCTCCGCTACCGGGAAGGGTGAGGCATTCGCGTAACGCTATATATAACAAGAGGATATGATGTATATGACTGATGAGAAACCAACCCTAGCAAGCAGAATTCTTCATCTTCCTATTCTGATTCTCGCCGGGCTGGCAATCTTCGTGATATTTTTGATCGTCGCTGTAGCAGCGGGTATTGTAGCTGCTGCTTACGAGTTCGGCAACGCATTCCGTGCATTTTTCGGTCTTTATTTTGAGATACCGGTTATTGCAGTGGTATTGATAATCCTCGGAATAGTCCTGCATATGAGAAAAGGAAGGGGTAAGTCAACTAAAAGCTCAGAAACCGCCGAACCTTCCGCATCAGAAAAACCGCAAGAGACATCTGTTGCACCTGTTCCGGAAGGGACAGGCAATGCTGAAGTGAAAGAAGAAGCCAACTCTAACGAATCAAAAAAAGAATAGATTATTTAACAGGCTCACCGCAGTTAGGGCAGAATTTCATGCCAGGCTTCAATGGCTCTCCACAGTTCGGGCAGGTCTTTGTTTGTACATTGGATGGTGGCGTAGATCGCTGCACCTGTATCGACGTTGAAGAGGAATCTCCTTCAATTATATCATCCTGTTTCTGGTTTGACGGCGGCTTTGAAGTATTTTTTGGATTTCCGTAATATGCCACGCCGACATTCGTGGTACCGGCTTTGGCCCTTGCCATTTCAACATTTTTGCGGTACAATTCTTCCTGCTCCCTGTGCTGGCGCTCTTCCTCCTGCTTTTTGGCGTCGGAAATCCATTTCCGAATTTCGTTCTCCCACTTTGTCGGATCGGTTAACCTGAATCTGGCTTTTCCTGTCTCATCCTCATGCCTGTATTCTACAGTCAATACCTTTTTTGTAAACACCTTAATTTTAGGAACTGCGCTCGAAACATTGGTTATCTCGAAAAGATACACATCCAAAATGGGTTGCGGTGGCGTGGCACGTATTAGACCTCTCTTCCCCCTCTTTTCGAATATTAAGCGCTTATCTGAAAGGTATAATCGCCCATCATATGTTTCTGATTCTGAATGCTCCATTGCAGCTTCTTCCTGTAAAATCTCATGTTCATTGACTTGATAGACTGGCATCGGATAGAAAATTTAGCGGGTATCATAAACCTTTTCATTTAAAAAATTCAATTTTACAAGCATAGAGGAATTGTTTATACAAATTCAAAAATTTGGAAGCTTGAGGTTTAACTCTCTTTGAGGGATCAATAAAGGGTCCGAGAAGAAATGAAGCAGAAAGTCTGGCATTCAACATCTCAAAACCCTTATTTAGGCAAAGTTTTGAAGGTAAAAACGAATTCTGATCGACAATTTAAAGCATTTAAAAAAACTGAATAAATGATATATAGTGCACCGGAATTCAGTAGGCATACGATGAGAACATACCTTGACGTGACCTTTTCCAGTGAGGGTGCAAAACCCAGTGAGATAATAAATAGACTCAGGTCTCTTGGTTTTAAGCCAGTCATAGGTGAACATGACATGGTTTATGAATGGGGGAATAACGCTTCCGCCGAAGACTCTATCTGGTTTGCCGACAAGATCCAGGCTACTTTGGAAGGTTTTAACATTCTCTTTCATATAGAAACTGTTGATGAGTGAATCGGTCGGGATTTGATTAAAGCTTTAAGGAAATAATATTTTCATACTTCATAGGGATCTCTCTGCAAGATAATAATGCAACAATATGTACCGCCCCATATGACTTATGAAATATATTTAGACAGAAATCTGTTATGTGTGTTTAGAAGACCATGATCATTTTAGTTATTATGGAATTTTATCACGAGTATTTCAGGACAGAAAACTTCTTCGTGAGTTCATCAAGAACTAAATTCTTTTTTTCACTGCTCAACTGAAATACCGTTTTGATTATTGCCTCGTTTGTAATGGTAAAGATGTAATTCAATTTAATCACGCTATCCTGGGCAGCCCCTTCACTCTTGGATATTCTAATACCATTCATTCTTGTGTTAGTTGTTATCCCGGCTATGATAACGTTGCCTAATTCCTCGAACAATATCAGGGCTGGACGAATTTTAGATTCGTCAGAATCAGTGAATTTAACCCTTGTTATTATTACATCACCCGGTTCAGGCACGTTCCCACCCTGAGTAATCGCCTTCTCCCCATAGCTCCTTCATCCTCTCTTCCTGAGCCTTCTGCACGAATGTCCCGAGTTCCCTTGTTTCATCCGCATTTTTAATGAGATTAAGAATGGTTTCGCTATAGGTTTCTCGCTGATATCTCTTGACTCTCTTAAGTTCCTCTAAGACCGATCTTTGAATCTGAATTGTGGTAACTTCTGGTTTTGACACTATACACCATCTATATTTGGTATATAACAATTTATATTCTCACTATGGTGGACATAGACCGTTAGATATTAATGGAATCTCTTCCGGTCAAACATATCCTGATTTATTAGGTCCATGGCATACTGCGTATTTGGAACGGGGTAGTCTGTAACTTCCACTGGCAAATCTCACAAGGTTTTTTTGGTTTTATACACTGTGAGAAGAGTTCTGCACAAAGGGCATACTATGGCATCACTTCTGGATATGATCTCTCCATCTGCCCAGATCTCTTTAATATGAGGAATACCCTGTAAGGTTTCAGATCATTCTCAATCATGTCTAGGTCAATTGAATTCCTGCCTTGATAACCAGCAGACTTTCGACTAATTTTTCCGCCTGTCTTTTTTACATCTATTAGCAGGAATATTCCTTTCCGTTTTCTTAGGCTTTTCAAGGTATAACATTCTTGTGCAGCCTGTAACCTCACCAGACCAGTTGGAGTTAGACCAACCTATGAAAGAACCTGAAATCATAGTAGCGAATCGGACACACCGGTTGAGTAATCGCCTGTGTGAAAGCTCCGAGGATAAAGCCTCTGCCTTCGCAAGAAGGGGCCATACAGAGAGGCAAGCAAGCAACCGGGCCGTAGCATCACGCCAAGCCTTAGTAAGCATCGTAAACCTACCTACACGAATACGGTTAAAGTGGAATAATGAGTGTGATGAGCCGATAGTGCTCCTGCGAAATCAGCATCCTGGGACAAGATGGGCATGTGCATCCCGGGAACGCCCGGTGTAGTGGGAACAGGATGGTTGCAAGGTCTGATGGGCAAAGCAGGGAAAGACCCTGAGCATAGAAGGTCAGTATGGGAATGCGAAATGCCAACCACACCGATCGTTCAGGGTCTGGCGGATCAGGCCGTGGTAACAATGACATCTCCGATAATAAGGAGAAGGAGTGAAGGGCCTATGGACACGGTGGTCTCCGGGGTATTGAATGGTATGGGTTATTGCCAGTTAGCAGACTATCAAACCTATTTCATTCCGGCCTTAGTTGCTGGAATCACATTTCCGGAATCATTACAGCAGAGACGAAGTGCGCATCAAACCGCAGAGGGGAAGGATATACACGATCGTGGGACACGACTATACAAATCAGCCGACCTACAAGAGATAAGATGAACTGGTTATGAGCATATAAGAAAATGACATACGATGAATTGCCGAAGGCTCTCATATCATTTAGTCTAGAGGGAGGTGAAGAATGCACTTACACTGATGATTTTAAGTCCTGAGTAAATATTCTGAAATATGATTTCCAGACAAGAATATAGTGCGCTTGTGAATAGGAGTGTTTGAACTCTAGCCATGACAGTTTACCGTTAAATGTTTATATGGTATAATGATTAGCGTTTATGGTCAAAACTACGATAAACCTGGACGGAGAAATCTACGCTGAAATCATCAAGGAATCCATAGAAAAATATGGCAGCACCAAGAATATGTCGAAGATCATTAACCAACGCCTCAGGAACAGGATGAACACTACAGGGAAACGTAAAGTGCGAATTACCTTCAAGGCAAAAGAGAATCTTTCATCTCTTGATGCGGACAATGTGATAAGGGAGGGATGGGAGGAAAGGAATAAATGACGGTTCTAGTCGACACCAATGTTCTGGTGTATGACACCATAGAGAATTCCTCTCATCATGATAGTGCAAGTGAGCTTATCGATGAGTCAGAAGACCCCATAATAAATTCGCTGTCAATTGTTGAACTTGGTTTTGTGCTTCCAAGGTATGGAATAGATAATGAAAGTGTTCGAATGAAGATAGAGGAACTATTGCATAGTGATTATTTCACAGTCTCCTGGCTTTCTGGAAAGATGATGGAAAAGGTGTCCTCGTTCATGGTTGAAAACAAGCTGAGTTTCAGAGGTTTCAATGACTGGATAATAGCGTATGATGCATATTCGAGAAAGGTACCTTTAGTCACTTTTGATAAAATACTGCAAAAGAAATGCAAGAAGCTTGGTATTCAAGTTATTGAGATATAGTTCTACAAATGGA
>JAKACH010000003.1 GCA_021821635.1 Thermoplasmata archaeon
TGCTTACAAGATAGGATATGGATACAACGAAACTACCCACTTCTTTTCATCCAATGTTACCGATTTCAACTTCACTCTTATCAATATAGATCCATTCAACGGTTCATCAGGTATAATACCGCCTTCGCTGTACAACTCTTCGAACTATCTTGGCAACTCTTCCTCATCAGTTAATTACAGCAAGAAAGGTCTATATGTTCTGGAAGGAGTAGTTACTGACAGCTTCGACAAGCTGCCGGTTGCATATACAAACATTAATTTTATAGTTAATGTCAATGGAACATATTTCAGGAGCAATTCAACTACTTCCCTGAATGGTTCATATAAGATTTATTTTTCATATCCTGGCACTTACATGATACTTGTAGAAAGCGGAATGTATCTGCCGCTTGTTTTTAATGTAACGATAAGCATTCCAGTCACAACATACAACTTTAGCATTACGCCGATGGGTGCGTTCATACATTCTATAAAAGGTAACATTACTAATTTATACACACATGTGCCTGTAAGCAATGCAACAGTCAAGGCGCTGCTGTTTGGAAATCCATCCTACTTTGTTTATGCTATGACTAACACGAACGGTTCTTATGTAATTTATGTGCCTGACTCCAATTACTCCGTCAACGCATCAGCTTCAGGGTACATTCCCAATGAAAGCAAGCCTTTCAACTTGACTTCGAATGTCACAGTGAACCTTACCCTGGTTCCTGTGAACTGGAACACGAATCTCTGGACGAATGAATTGATTCCTGGACTGACCGTGAACCAGGTTAAAAGCAGCCTGACATCATCAGGTAATTACACGACTTCAAGCTTCTACAATCTTTCCATACAGGCCAAAAATCTCACTTCAGGTTTCACGATTAATAATACGCAATTCCTTATAATTTACAGGATCTCCGGACTTTACTACTACAAGATACTTTACTCTAATGCGACAGGCTTGATCGACATGGGATCAATGGAGGGGGGAAATTATGCTTTCTTTGTTGTTTCGGTTAATTATTCGCAGGTAGTTCTGGCATTCAACCTCAACGCATCCATTGTCAAAACGGCTCAATTTGATCACAGGCAGATGTATCTTTCGCACATCGTGCTATCCGATTCTTTCAACTCATCGGCGCAAAACAGGAGCGTACCTGCTTCAGGACTAGTGATTACGAATTCATCCCTTCTTATACCTATCCAGGCCAGTCTTCAATTCTACGGAACGAATTTCACTTTCGATGGATGGAACGGCACATTCAACTTCTCCTACATAAACGTGCATTTCATTCCACTCAACAAGAGCATGACAATTAGCGGTGCATCTTATACTTCGGCATCTAACGTTACACCTTATGCAATTGATCTTATATTTGATACCCAGGTCGCATGGTTTTTCTCGCTGGATAATGCATCACCGTCAACAGAAACTCCCGGCAGCGGGAATATAGTGATGTTCGCCCTTGCGGGTACCAATACTTTACTTATAAATGTCAGCGGATCCACTCACATGTACAGCAAGACCTCGGACCTCACGGTTTCATCACCTCTCGCTAATATATTATTTAATGTTTCGAAGTCAAACGAAACAGTTAATACAACAGGTTTCCAGGAATCCGGGAGCCAGGCCAACTACACGTTTACCCTGAATCTACCTCCCGGGGCGCTCATAATAGGTGGAAACATGTCCCTTAACCTAAGCTCTTCCGAAATATTTTTGAACGGTTTTCTACAAAAATTCAGCTTTACCACCCAGATTATAGGCGGCAGAACATATTCCACCTTCACTTTGGACCCATTCTTCTTCGGATCAGGCAACGTCAGTATGGAACTGACTACGCCGAAACCTCCAAATAATTATATAATGAGCCAATTTAACCTGTATTACTATAAAGTGACATTAACGTGAATGGAGTGAAGAGAAGTGGAAGATGGATATAAACCGAAGAAGTTGTCCCTGATGCAGAGGCTTTTTGGGGGTGGAAAGGACCGCAGGGTATCCAGATCGAAAACAATTGTCAAGATAAAAACTGTGGGGGAGATTCCTCCTATTACCGAAACAAGGAAGGCATTAGGCGACGGTAACACAAAACTGGCCGTCGTGAACGCATTCAGGTATGCAAAAAACGATTTCATGAGATTCTTTGGGGTATCCACAACGAAGGATGAAACTAACAGGCAGTTCCTGATAAGGTGCCTCAGCGACCTTGGCATTAAGGTCCCGGAAACAGGTTTCATAGATAATTATGCTATAATGGACAGCATGAATGAGTTCGTCATAAACGATGATCAGAAGGCTGAGCGTTTGAATGCGCTTAAGAAGCTCACATCCTTCTATCTTGAGTATTATGAGAGAACCAAATACGGTGACGAATGGTCACCGGATCCGGAAACAGTCATTGAGCGGCTTGAGGATATTTACAATTACATGGATATAATGTATCTCTATTACTCTACAGGAAAGAAAGTGGAAGGTCCAGAGGAAGTGGAAGAGGTGGAAGAGTAGTATTGAGCACCATAGGGGCTGTAATATACCAGCTGCTGAACGAAATTGTATCATCAGTTCAGGTCATGTTCTCCAACCCGTTTGACATGATGAAGTTTACAATTCCAGTTGCAGCGGTCTTCGTTACTTCTTTTGCAGCCCGTAGATATGCAAAGAAGCAGAAGATAGACATGCTGCCAAGCTTTGAAAAGAAACGGGAAATGTTCAGCGTGCCCCATGACAGGCTTAATCTGGAGGTGTCAAGAATAATGAGGGAGAATTATTCTAATGTGGTAACAAGAATCAGGTCTGATTTTGAGAGCGCAAATGACAAGTATAAGATGTACAAGAAGCTTCTAAAGCGTTATAGGAAATACAATTCCCGGATTGACTCCAGCATACGCAGGATCAGATCTCGAGCGGTTATACAGCGAAAGGAAATACTGAATCAGCTCATTGATCTGCATGACAGCCTTGCAGAAATAAAGGCAAAGGATTCGAGGTAAACAAAGATGGAAACAATTCAGGAGGACACTTTAAAGGCACTCAGGAGCCAGGTATACTCGATTCAGAGAACAATAGGAAGGAAGGTCATAGGTTCCGAGAGAATCGTAAGGTTCATGTTTATAGCGCTCCTCAGCGACAATCATGTCCTGCTGGAAGGAGTACCGGGGCTTGCAAAAACAATGCTGGCTAATGAGTTTGCACATGCACTCGGTCTTGTTTTTAAGCGAATACAGTTCACGCCAGACATGCTTCCATCTGATGTTACAGGAAGCATCGTTTTTAATCTTGAAACGAGGAAGATGGAGTTCAGGAAAGGACCGATTTTCGGTAATGTCCTTCTAGCTGATGAACTGAATAGAACTCCGCCAAAGGTTCACTCTGCACTGCTTGAGGGCATGGAAGAGCGTCATGTATCAACCGGTGGAACTACAGAGAATCTTCCGGAGCCTTTCTTCGTGATTGCAACACAGAACCCTATAGAACAGGAAGGTACATTTCCGCTCGCAGAAGCCTTGATGGACAGGTTTCTGTTCAGATACATTCTCTCATACCCAACGCTTGAAGAGGAGATCAGGATACTGAAATCCCAGGATTATGTTCCCGACAAGTTTGATCCTTTCTCAGCAGAGAAGGTCATTGCTCTCAAGGAAATGGTCAACAAGGTGTATGTTTCCGAGGACATCATGAAATACGTGGTGGGAATTATTCGCAAGACAAGGGAGAACAGCATGGTTTATCTTGGCGCCAGTCCTCGAACCTCTGCCAAATACCTTCATGCGGCACGTGCAAACGCTCTCATTAACGGGAGGAACTACGTAATACCTGAGGACGTGAAGATGATGAGCCATGAACTCCTGAACCACAGGCTGATACTAAACCCTGAAGCTGTTGTCTCTGCAGGCAATAACATTAACGACGAAGTGAACAGGATCATTGACGGTATACTTTCAGAAGTGGATGCACCCTGAATGATAAGGAAAACCGGCTTCACGCTGCTCTCAGGACTTGTGTTCGGACTTATTGGGTCGACGCTTCTGGGGTATAGCGACGCAATCCTTTTTTTCCTTCTGCTTACATTCGTTATAGGTTTTGACATAATACTCTTCAATTTAACACTAGCATCAACAATCTCTGAAATTTCTGTGATGCGTGAAGTCAGCAGATCTTATGTGAGGAAGGGACAGTTCAACGATGTACTGTTGAGATTCACAAACAACTCTCGTAGATCGGTTGATTTCAGCTATTTTGACACTCTTTCGTCTGTCTTTAAAACAAAGGGTGAGTTTGAAGGAGATCTCCACTTGGATCCAGGGCAAACCATGGAAAGGAAATATTCGATCTCAGCCACTGCCATAGGCAGGTATGAGGTCGGACCAATTATCATATATGCGGACGATCCTCTGCATCTTGCCCTAGTTACTTATGCAGCAAGCTCAAAAGATGATATTAAGGTCGCCCCATCCACATCAGACATATTCAGCAGGCGATCAGAAAGGGTCAGCAACCTGTTATACACAAGGGGGCTCCATATTTCAAGAAAGGTCGGACAGGGATACAATTTCTACGGTGTCCGTGAATACACGGAGAACGACGACTTCAGGTATGTTGCGTGGAGCCGATATGGTTTGCAGAATGGTGACGATCTCTATATAAAGCAGATGGAGGAGGAGAGACAAGTCAATGTCCTGTTTGTCATGGACTACAGTGAATCTGTCAATCAGGGAACGCCTGAACACCTTCTGTTTGACGGCCTGACCGCGCAGGTCATCGCTATGAGCCATGGAATGCTGAAGAACCATGACAGTGTTGGTTATCTCCTTACATCTTCGGAGCATGATGTATACCTTAAACCTGAGCGTGGGTCAAAAGCGGTCGACAACTTTGAGCGCGCCATATCTGAGATAAAGCCTGGCGGCACTTTCAACATAGATCAGGCATTCAAGAAAATCAAGGATAGGATAAGGAAACAGGCTATCATTTTCATGATCACACCATTTGCTTATCCGGAAGAATTTAGAATGAATCCGGATCCTCAATTCCAGATCGGAAAAAGGATCAATCTTGTAATCGTGAGCAGGGCAGGATACATTCCTGAAGCAGAAAACCCTGTAGACAGGCGGCTCATTCTTGATACAATCGATCGCGAATCAAGGGCAATCAAGGGAATTTCACACTTCTTTAACTCCATCGGCATACGGAGCCTGGTTGTGAACGAGAAAAACATTGTTCCCTACATAATGAGCGAATACGCTTACGGTAAGGTGACACAATGATCCGGAAGAGAATTGATTACAGTCATTATGCCTTGAATATTGGAATAATGTTTCCCTCAATATTCCTGGTAGTTTATGTATCAAGCCAGATTATACAGTATATTTCTGTTTCAGTCATTGCACTCTTTGTTGTTATTTTCTTCCTTAAATACCTGGTCCCTCTCAGATTCAGGCAATATGTCTATCCCCTGGCGATCATTGTTTTTCTTCTCCTACTGCTGAATACCCTGACTCTGGATGCAACGAGTTCCACACTACCTATACTGTCAAGACTAAGCATTCCTCTATCTTTCCCAATACTGTCAAGCATTACCTTTTCAATAGGTCTTGTAACGGTAGCCGAAGGGATAATTTCCCCTAAATATATCATGACTATATCCGAATTTTTCGGATCTCTCCTTCTGTTCATTGAACTCCTCGGAATCGTGGCAGTAATGCTGACAAACAACTCCACGATCCTGGCAACCGAATCAGGAGTTGCCTCATACCTTATACAGCTCGGTGTTTACAATCCAAACCCCTATATTATTGCTTTTTTTACTACTATGTCACTAGAAGGATACGCTCTGTATAGCCTGCTGGTATTCGGTTACCAGTTCTACCTCCCTCTGACAGTACTGTCAACTCCTGTAGACGCAATTATGCCATTTCTGTTTATGATCTCCGCAGTTAGCATCCTCGTCTCCCTTTATATCAGGGAAAAGAGAAAGACAGGTTCCAGACTGGGAACGATTGGCATTGCGGGAATCGCGGGCGCATTTGTCGCTATTCCTGTATTGCTGATCTCTGAAGCGGTTGCATCTTATGGATTCCAGATTTTTGTCATTGCGGTCTCAACGGCTGCTTTATTGATAGTGGCCGCGGTTACATCCAGAAGGGTCCCTGCAAATGAAACAATTAATACGACTGTTAAATGATCTACCGTGAAAACCATCCTGATCAGGAACGGGCTGATCATAACACAGGACGATGACAGGAGAATCCTGAAAGGAGATATGCTCATCGAGAGCAAACGAATATCTAAAATAGGAAAGATCAAAGGATCGGCGGATATTGAGATAGACGCATCCGGCAAAGCTGTTCTTCCAGGATTCATAAATACACATACACATGTGGCAATGGCACACCTGAAGGGTCTTCTCGACGATATACCGCTCGAAACATTCCTTGAGAGAACTTTCTCTCTTGACTCCAACCGCTCAGAGAAGGGGATCTATAATGCATCCATGCTTGGAATGGCTGAAATGATCGATTCCGGTATTACCTCTTTCCATGATCTCTACTACTCCGAGGATATTATTGCAAAAGCTGCTTCCAAACTCGGGATCCGGGCCTTTCTGGCATGGGTAACACTTGATGAGGAGTATACGACCCAGAAAGGTTCTCCACTAAAGAACGCCGAGTCTTTTATCAGAAAGAAGCATGGAGATCTGGTGACTCCGTCTGTTGGAATTCAGGGGATATACGTAGCATCTGACGAAACTTACAACGGTGCAAGCGATATCGCACGAAAATATGACACCACGATACATACACATCTCAGTGAAACAAGGAAGGAGGTGTATGACTTCGCAACCGGACATAATGGACAGAGGCCTGTAGAGCACCTTTCATCAATTGGTTTCCTTGACAGCCGCCTGATCGCAGCCCACTCCGCTTTTGTTACGATGCGGGAAGTCAGACAGCTTGCAAAAGCAAATGTGAAGGTATCATGGAATTCAATAAGCAACTGCAAGCTCGGCACCGGCGGAATGCCGCCGGTTCCAGAGATGCTTGACCATGGAATCACAATTTCACTTGGCACTGACAGCAATGGAAGCAACAATTCGCTCAACATGTTTGAAATGATGAAGTTCTCTTCCCTGCTTGTCAAGAGCGCGAGGTGGAATCCAGCGGTTATAAACGCCCAGAAGATGCTTGATATGGCTACAAGGGATGCTGCTTCATCTCTTCACAGAAATGATATCGGCGTGCTGAAGGAAGGTAATCTTGCGGATGTCATAATGATCGATCTGAATCAGTCTAATTTGATCCCGGCAAACGCAGATAACATAGTGCAGGGAATAGTGTATTCTGCGAACCCATCAAATGTCGATACAGTGATCGTCAATGGCAGCATACTTAAGAGTAGAAAAAAGCTCAAGAGAAAAATCCTTGAAACAGAAAAGGAAAATATGGTATGAACAAAGAGGAATGGCCTACCATATTTAGGAGTCAATCAAGGTAATATAAGTTTCATGGATACGGTTCCGATGAGACTCAAAGTAAATGGATGGGATACAGGGCTCAGGTTCTCGGCTGCCCATTTTATCCCCTCACATGATAAATGTTCGAGACTCCACGGTCATGATTATTGCATCGACATAACAGTCGAGGGATCAGACAATGGTGGATTTATCATAGATTTCGACATTCTTAAGCAGCACGCAAGGGAGGTTATCTACAAGATGGATCATCACGTTCTCGTGCCATCGCTGCAGACATCAATCAGCTATTCATTGACCGATGATTCCGTGAATGTTTCATATAACGGGAAGAAGCACGTCTTTGCGAAGGAGGACGTATTCTTCGTTGACGTTGATGTTACTTCTTCTGAGCAGATGTCCGCATTCATATTGGAGAAACTTGCTTCCAAGCTAAGGAGAAACAAGAACATCTCAAGGCTTGAAGTGTGCCTTTATGAAGGCCCTGGACAGGGAGCCTGTACCTCCAGGGATATGAATGACTGATAGAGCCGTATCCCTGCTCTCAGGGGGCATGGATTCAGCTACGGTACTTGCCTTTGCTCGCAGCTTGGGTTATGATGTTACCGCGATAACATTTGATTATGGCCAGAGGCACAAAAAGGAGATCGAGAGCAGCGAAGCAATCTGCCGCTATTATGGTGTAAAGCAGAAGAAAATAAAGATCGATCTGAGGCAGATAGGTGGCAGCGCACTTACATCAGATGAACCAGTGCCTGAGCACTCATACAAGGAGATAGGCAAAGGAATTCCAGTTACGTACGTGCCTTCCAGAAACATAATTTTTGCGTCAGTGGCAGCAGCATATGCCGAGTCGATAGGCACAAACATCATTTTCATAGGCGCCAACTCGGTCGACTATTCTGGATACCCTGATTGCAGGCCAGAATTCTTTGAGGCATTCCGGAAGGCTCTCTCTCTTGGCACGAAGATAGGAACAGAACGGGGCTTTGAGATTGAGGTCCCTCTCCAGTCGATGTCGAAGGGAGATATAGTGAGACTTGCGGAAAAATTGAAAGTGCCACTGGAGATCACATGGTCTTGCTATAATGGAAGAGAAAAAGCATGCGGCGCCTGCGATTCATGCAAGCTGAGGCTAAAGGGTTTCATGGATGCAGGATCCGTGGATCCGCTAAGATATGAAAGATACCCGCCAGATTACAGGGATTACCTGGCGAAAAAAAATAATAAATAATAACTGTCTAATTTTTCTTTACAGACAGAAATTCATCAACTTTTGCGCAACCTGATTTTACGCTTTCTACTGTACGCTTCCAGAGTTCAAGCTCGTCTGGGTTGAAGTCTATATCGTATATGTGCTCAACACCATTTGATCCAATCTTTATGGGAAGCCCAATAAATATTCCCGAAGCGCCGTAGTGCTTTGCATGTGTTCCAGACAGATAAGCGGCACTGGGTATTATGCGGTTCTCGTCATCTATTATCGCCCTTACCATTGCTGTGATTGAAATCGATGGCGCGTAATATGCAGATCCTGTCTTGAGGTAGTTTACTATCTCCCCTCCGCCGAACCTTGTTCTCTTAACAATTTCCTCAATCTTCTCTTTAGACAGCAGGCGCTCTATCGGAATCCCGCCTGCGCTCGAGTAGCGTATGAAAGGAACCATGTCGTCCCCATGGCCGCCGATCACAAATGCATTGATATCTTTCACAGAAACACCGAGTTCCATTGAAAGGAAAGTCCTGAACCTTGAGCTGTCCAGAGAACCGCCAAGGCCGATTATCCTCTCTGGAGCGATTCCAGTAACCTTCTGTACAGCATACGCCATGACATCAGCGGGATTCGTTACGACAATGATTCTGGATTCTGGCGAATATTTTTTTATGCTCTGGCTGACAGAAGACAGTATCTCGACATTCTTGCCAAGAAGGTCGTCCCTGGACATTCCGGGTTTCCTTGCAAGTCCAGCTGTTATAACAATAACATCAGATCCCTTCAGGTTCTCGTATACTTCAGGCTTTGTGGTCGTGAATCCCTTTATTTCAAGATCATATCCCCAGTGAGGTGCTCCTTCCTGGATATCAAGAGCCTTGCCTTCCGGAACACCGTCGACAACATCGAAAAGGTAAATATTGCCCAGCTTCTCAATAGCCAGAGCCTGAGCGACAGATGCACCAACATTTCCAGCGCCAATTACAGAAATCTTCTTTCTTGCCATATTACGGTATCCCGTCTGGGAGTAAAAAATATTCGAATTCATACTTTTTAGCGCTTAGCTAATTATAACAATTATCTTTCATATAATGCTGAGTTTTTAACTTGTCAAAAATAGTCGTAAAAGCTTGTGGCACCAGCTTTGCAACCAAAGTCAACATACACCTAAAATAATTTACTTGCACCTAAAAGATCAGAAAAACAGGGATTTGGGTGCAAAACCGGAACTACCAGTATATTTCCCTTGGTCTTGTCTTTGGGGTTTTCCTCAAGGTCTTGATTGCCTCAACAGTAAATACAGATGTCTTTCGTTCAATAAGGGTGTATCTCTTTACGGTACTGGATTCTTTATCATTTTTCCTTTGGGTTTGAATTCCTTCGCCAGTAACCTCAACTCCCCGGTTGAATAAAACATTGAATGATATACATTAAGGCAAGTTTAGATCGCGGTCTCTTCATTCTGCGGTAGCTCCCGTGTCAACTAGATAGAAATAGATTGGAGCACTGATCTCTTTTCCAGATATCCAAAGGGAAAGAGTCACCTTCATTGTAACGTTCTGAGCTCGAGGATAATCATACAATGCGCAGAAACCTTCTCCCGGTGCCTTTCCATTTATACCAAAATTATACCTTTGCGCGGACTTTGTGTAATTGTGCAAGGAGAAGAAATAACAGAAAGTTGAACCGACCACACCTCCTTCGTTAGAGTCGAATCTTTCCAGGGAGGTGTTGTTTTGCCATCCTGGTACGTACCTGTCAGCATAAGGGAAGAGATCCTGTACATCATTGAGTGCAGTATTGCCAACATAAAACCCAGCGGTCAATTCCGACGAACTCGGCCGGACACCAGGGGCAAAACTCGCATTGTAAAACCAAAATGATTGAAGAAGATTTGGATTAATAACACTACCACCCCTAAAGCCGAAGACAGTTGCAGTGAAGTTCACGTATGACGAGGCATATCCAGATACATTAATAGTGATGATGGAAGTTGCGAATTTAGTCATAAATGTATAGTTAGACGTCCATACTTGCGAAAAGTTCTGCTTATAGAGTACAGGAGCAGGGTCCACGATCTTGGCATTTACGCTCACCTCATTTACGCTTATCTCGTAGGCACTTACTGGGATAACAACAACGAGGACAGCCAAGACCGCAGCAAACATGATCATCCTGTTCCTCTTCTGAATCATGTATGAATAGTCACTTCACAGGTGTATATAATACCGCTGATATTAGTCGCTTTGCAACTAAAGTCAACACACACCTAAAATAATTTACTTGCACCTAAAAGATCAGAAAAACAGGGGTTTGGGTACAGAGCCTGTAGCGCCGTAACTTCTTTATAGAAAACAATAAAAGCATTAAATTTTCGAATTTTTTTTTCGTCAGTCCTATTCTTGAGAACAAAAGAATAACAAAAGTTCACTAAAAAATGGCTAGGGGAGACACCGGCGAGGCAGTAGCACCTCGTATTTTAAGTGGAGACAGAGTAAACATGAATTCCGACACATTCTCCTTTATGAGTTCATTCAGGTTTATGTTGTCGATCAACCTGATTCCGTGCAGTGTGATAAGATACTGGTGCACAGGAAGCCTGGTATTCTCAAGTTCTGGCGGAGAAACTTCAGTTGCAGGCGTATCGCTTCCAGTTACCGAGACTCTCATGCTGGCGAGCCACTTTGCAAGTTCTATTCCTATTCCAGGAGAGTTTTCAAAGTAATCATTGTATTTTGCCGGGTCGTGCCAAAGCTGTCCCACCCCGGTATAAAAGAAAATTGCGTCACCACTTTCCAGCTTTATTTTTCTATCTTTTAGGTACGATTTGACGTAATCAAGAGAGACAGGTTCTCCCTGATCCATTATTTCTCTTCCGCCTGTGGCATTTACAACTATACCTCTTGTCACAATGGATGGGGTAGTATCAATTCCGAGTTTTGTTGTCCCGTAAGTTGTGGATACTTCAAACGCATCAGTACCATTGTAAAACTTGTTTTCATAAGATATATGATTTAAAGAATCCAGATGGGTTGCCAAGTGGTCCACCATCTCAATTCTGCAAAGAGAACCGCCAAACCTATTCTTCGTAGGCGCTCTGAATGGAGGCCTGTTATCGTAAGCTCTTTGTGATAAAAGATAGAAAAATGGTCCATGTGCGGTCTGTCTTCCAGGCATGCCATTGAATATTTCATGGCTCAAATCCACAGTCTTGCCTTTTTTTACGAGAGTTGCAGCTTTTAGCACTTTTTCTGGCGTAATGTGGTTGTATGTGCCAAGAACATCACTCTCGCCATATTCAGTAGGATACCATTTCTGATCCGATTCATACCATTCTGGCATGAATCTTCATAATCTAAAGCCATTAAAGCTTTTACTCAGAAATATGCTTTTTGCCTCAAGCATCTTTTGATCTACCCGACACGACAAAATAATCATTTTATTTTCATTTCTGTTTAAACATTTTGAATAATTATTCTTGTTGCCTATCCCTTTTCTACAGTCAGTATCTCTTGCAGGTTCAAGTCCATTCCAGATCAACATTGGAAGCAAGTTAATTATACGTTTCAGGAATCAACTCAGGTTTGAAAATAGGAAATGTAAGATATCGAAACCATGAATTTATTGTTCGCAAGATTAATGAAGAGATCCTATTGTATTCCTTTTCACAAGAGAGGAAACCTGCGCCAAAGAACCAAAATTTGACTGATAGTCTGTTATCGGATCCTGAGCTGCTTGAGTCCCTTATGGGAGACCAGATTTCTCCTGCATTTTCTCTGAAGAATGATAGCGACCTGGAATTTCTTCCATGCATTATGCATCCTGAAAAGATCATCGGCGTTGGATTTAATTACCGGCAGCACGCGGATGAAACAAAAACTGAACTTGGAGGTAACCCTGTTCTTTTCAGCAAATTTTCCGATGCGGCTTCTGGACACAGGCAGAAAATAAGGATACCTGAGACAGTTCATAATCTTGACTACGAAGCGGAAATGGCCATCGTTATAGGTAAGCAAGCTTATCAGGTCAAGCAGGAAGAGGCGCGAAAGTATATATTTGGATACTGCCCGGCCAATGATCTTTCTGCTAGGGATCTTCAGTTCCTTACATCTCAATTTTTACTTGGTAAATCCCTGCCAGGCTTTGCCCCAATTGGTCCCTACATAAGTACGAGTGATGAGATCCCTGATCCTCAAAACCTTAGAATATCGCTATCACTGAACGGTGAGACAAGACAGGAATCAAATACAAAAAACATGATATTTAGTGGTGACTATCTCGTAAGTTATATAACTAAATACATTCCTTTGAACCCAGGAGACGTTATACTGACCGGAACTCCTGGGGGAGTTATTATAGGCTATCCTCCAGAGAAAAGGGTGTGGATCAAACCAGGCGATATCACTGAAATATCTATTGAGAAACTCGGGACTCTTTTAACACTATTCACATAGACTGATGACCCTGCTGGAATCGAATGGATCATTCTGATTTTTATTATAAGATTTAACTGCAATTTAACCGAGTACTCAAAAAAAGGCGCATTAATTTAAAAGACATTAATTGAATATCAGGGGTAAAAATGATTTGATTAAAAAAGGTCTAAAGTGAGACCTTTATAGATCCCATCATCCAGCCTGGTGTAGACATTGCGCCACCCCACCCAGTCGGGCCGGAACCGCAATCCACTTCACACTGCCAGAGGAATGTACCAGTCTGGTTGATGTAAAAAGAAGCGTGTACGACACTGCTTTCTGGAACTGGAACGTTTACCAATATCTTTCCTGTTGCACTAAGTATAGTGAATGTGTGTGCAACAAGTGATACAGGTACGCTCTTTGCCGTTATTGATCCATTGATGTTTATCGTATTGGCGGGGCAGGTCGCATTCATCATTGTATTATTGAAGTATGTCTCCGTTCCACCAACTGTTCCTGTTACATTGGCGTATTGTGGGCCACCCATGCTCCCATTTCCGTTATCATAGTTGAATATCGTCAGATCTATGAGAGTGAATGCCGGAATTGATATGTTTGCAGAGGATTCAAGGCCATTCGGGCCAAGCACGAAATAAGCAGGCTGATCTCCAGTGGAGTTATTGTAATAATTGTTTGTTGTGATAACAAGATTCAAATCGTACACGGAGGAACTCGAGGCTGCGTGGTTCTGTCCCAGACTGCCGGTTATCATAAAACCGACGCCAATTCCGGCGGCAACAATCATTATAACTGTTACCAGTAAAGTAACATTATCTGTTAGTTTCATTTATATCAACCAATGATTGATTTAATAATAATAAATATTCATACTTACATATTAGGAATAATTATCATTTGACCAAGGCTCAATATTATATATGGTTTGCTAATCCAATAGCATGAAATATATTGTTGCGACTGCACGGGCTCCTTTTTCTCACGACAGAGTTGAGGGGAAAGATGTAGTGAGGCAGAATGTAGGCGGCGTCGCATCAAGCCTCAGAAGGCTCATGAGGGACAGGGAGGGTACATGGGTTTGCTGGGGCGACGGTACTTCGGACACAAACTACCAGGAAGAAGCCGTAGAAGGATACCGCATTTCCAGAGTAATACTGAGCTCAAATGAGAAGCGGGGTTTCTATGACGATTTTTCCAACGGTACGCTCTGGCCACTATTTCACTATTTCAGAGAAAAGATAAAGACTGAGGACCGGGCATTTGAGCCATATGTTACTGTGAACAGGAAATTCGCAGAGAGAATCTCCAGATATGCTGATAAAGATACAGTTATCTGGGTGCACGATTATCAGCTTTCACTGGTTCCAGGCATGATCAGGAAAATGTTACCGGATTCCTTTATTGTCATGACATGGCACATACCGTGGGTAGCTGGGGAATTCTTTTCAATACTCCCACAGGCAAAGCATATTCTTGAGTCACTTACATCGTCAAATATGATTACATTTCATACAGATATATTTGTCAGGAATTTCCTGGAAACCCAGGAGCAAATTCTTGGGTCGGCAGGGTCGATAAGAAATAAGGTTCTTGCAATACCGCTGGGAATAGATGACAAATACTACGGGGCATGGAACCTTTCTGAAACTCGCAGGAAATCCTATCCAAAAAGGAAGACAATATTTTCCATTGACAGGTTGGATTATACCAAGGGACTGAAAAACAGGGTTCTGGCAGTTGAATATATGCTTTCAAGGCATTCGGATCTTAAGGGAAAATTCAACTATGTCATGCTTGTGACTCCTTCGAGAACCACAGTAAGTGATTATATTGCTATGAAGCGTGAACTTGAGATGAATATCGGAAGAGTGAATGGCAGATTCGGTGACCTTGAATGGACCCCTATCGTCTATATGTACAGGAAGGTTTCAGATAATATACTCAAGAACCACTACAGATTTTCCGACATTGCATTCATTACGCCTCTGATTGACGGGCTCAACCTTGTCGCAAAAGAGTTCGCCGCGGCATCTGAAGACGGCATCCTGATTCTTTCTAAATTCGCGGGGGCCAGCGCCGATCTGCGGTCTGCAATATTGGTAAATCCTTACGACATTAAGGAAATGGCGGAATCCCTGTACGGTGCGCTAAGTATGAGTCCTGAAGAGAGAAGGAGCAGGCTTGCCGACATGAAAGCAGTTGTACGAAGAAAGAATACTTCGTGGTGGCTTTCAAGAATCGAGAAAGAGATCTCAAAAAGATGGCCGGGTGGAACAAATAAATCAAAACCAAACTACAATTAAGAACCTTATTCAAGAAATTCAGCTGCAGAAACCTGCCCTTTTCCTGGACTACGATGGCACTCTTGTTCCCATTTCGATCAATCCGGAAGATGCACTCGCAACTCCTGATCTGATAGAAACTCTCAAGGCACTGGATCTAAGATACAGGATGTTTATAGTAACTGGAAGATCTCTGCAGGAAATCATGGGTTTTATCGGTCCAGGATTTAACATAATCGCCCTTCACGGCGCAATGACATCGCTGAAGGGAGACCTTAGGTACAACATCCCTGATTTTGAACACTACGAGAAGATATGCCATGATCTTTACACAAAAAAGGATCTGTATATAAGACAATTCACCGGTCTCAGGATCTATAACAAAGGCGGCAATCTTCTGTTTCACACCGGGCTAATGCCACCGGAATACTTCGATAGCCTGAAAGATCTGGTATACGAACTCGCACAGGAAACTGGCATGTCTGTGTACATAGGAAAGAGAATCATGGAGCTGAGAATACCTGGAATAAACAAGGGGATAGCTATTAAAAAATACTCTGCTGGAATGAAGAAACTAATTGCAGGCGATGATAACACTGACGAAGACGCGTTTAAGGAGAACCCTGATGCTATTACGATTCATGTGGGACCCGGAGAGAGCATTTCAAGATACAGGCTCTCAGATTCAGCTGAAATGCTCAAGCTTTTGAAGGGGATCGTTTAGTTTTCAATATACCATGTTCAGTTCCTGCGGATTCTGAGGGAATAAATATCATCTCTTCTGGCGCTCAGCAGGGCGGAATCATTCCTGTAACGCAGCACCTTATCCTTTGAAACATCTGCAAATATCACTCCTTCCTTCTCCTTTTCATACGCGATCATTTTTCCGTCAGGATCAAATACAACAGAATTTCCTGTAAACCCTGGTCCTGTCTGGCCTGCTCCTGCAACATAAAGCCCATTCTGGATTGCCGTGGCCTTAAGGAGCGTTAACCACTGATCTGCCTTATTTTCACCGCCGAACCACCCTGCCTGGTAGAAGAGTAGCTCTCCTCCCGAAATCGCGAAGTATCTTGAAAGTTCAGGGAATCTCAGGTCATAGCAGATAAGTGTCGAGAACTTTACTTCATTCATCAGTTCGCCAGGTTGTAATTTCCGGCCTGCGGAAAAGACACCACCCTCCCTTCTTGAAAACGCATTGAACAGGTGGATTTTTCTGTACTTCCACTGAATCTTAGAGTCTCGAACGAACGCAGATGTGTTGTATATCCTGTCCCCATTTACTTCTGGATAGTTTATAAGAGCAGGTACTCGCAGTGCATCGAGAAATCCGGGAAGGATATTTCGGATCTTCTTCCCTGCTAAAAACGCTTCATCTTTCTTCGAATAATCCGCTAAATAGAGCTGGTACTCGGGATATGCTATAAGATCAGCAGAACCATTTTCTGCCTTTGCATGGAGAGACAAGCTCCTGCTGATATTCTCGTCGACGTTTTCGTTGGACTGCATCTGGGCAACTGCAATCCGGATCATTTACTCCCCCAGGTCATTTGGTCCTGAAAGCTTGTCTGGCAGGTATTTATCTGTCACGAAATCTAGCCCATACTTGGCAAGCGCCTGCTGTTCTGCCTTCTTGTTCATCTTCAGCATTGCTTCTATCTCCGACTTCCAGAAATCATTAAGGAATCTGGGATCTTTCAACTCAGCCTGAAGTGCCTGCTGGTCTTTATCAGTGAGCACATCTGTGGGAAGATCGTAATTCATAATGTCGCTTGCTGTTATACCTATAAACTGTGCAGTTGGAACGGCAAGATGCTGTGAAATATGTGCTGTTTTTATGGCACCGTAGGCCACAGAAGCGAATATCCTGAAGGACCAAGGATCGCCGTCCGTGAACACATATATTGGAAGGTTCTGCTCCTCATTAAGCCTCTTCAAGAGTCGCCGGGTGCTTCTTGCCGGCTGCCCCTTGAGGTGCACCAGAATCGATCTGAATCTTTCGTCGAAGCCATTTTCTACAAGCCTGTCAAACATACCGCCCGTCTCAATTGCAAGCACAAAATCCGCATCCGATGACACGATTTTGAGCTTCTCCTGGTCCACGTTGTAAGGTATGTTATAACCGCCTTCGCCAACGTCATCCTTGCAGTTGATTCTCTTAAATTCACCCTTCCTGTTCTTTTCTTCGATCGTCAGGTTGCCGATAACCGATGCACCATTTTCTTCCGGTCTCAGGCGGAAATCTTCACGCATCAATGATGTAATGACTTCAAGATCCTCTGCCATTATGTCAGATTCATCCTGGGTTCCGAATTTACCATTTTTCCAGCCCTCTGAAATATAATACATCTCCCTCAGAGTTGACGTTTTCGATCCTTTTATCATCTCAAGTATGAACTCGATCATGTAAAGCGATTTCAGTATGTACTCTGCACCATCCACATATTTTGCACTTCTTGTTACCTTGGAGTCGCCATACCTCCAAACGGAATACATGGGATCGAGGACAATATTCTCCCTGTTTCTTGATGGCATTATTAATTCTGGAACTTCTCCCGATTTCAAAGAGTTATACACTGACCTTGCAAGATCGACGAGTTTCTTTCCTGTGTCTGGACTTTCATTGGACATCTTCAGTCACCTCTTCAACATCTGTCTTGGCTATATTCCAGTCAGCCGGAAGGGGTTCAGCACCATTCACGTAAACTGGGTCTATTCCCTTGAAATAGTAGTCTGTTCCCGGATATCTTCCTGCCTCAACAGCAACCTTGAAGGTGAAAGTTACATTCACAGCTGGCATCAGATCCTTCACACTGAACTCGCCCTTCTGATCCACTATATCACCTATCGGAGGATCTGCAATTATCTCAAACGATCTTGGAACCGAGGTGTAATTATGCACAACTAGCTTGACGAGGGTTCCACCATCTGATGGCTCAAACGACTCATTGATAAAGACAACATTTGCTACCTTCGATAGCACCGGTTCTATGGGTATTGGTTCGAGCCCGGTTATCGAGCTAGATTTTTCAGATATATCCGGAATTATTGTGCTTACGAGCCTGAACTTTTCGCTGATCTTCTTCCTTTTCTCTCTTTTGTTAAGGAAACCTTTGACCGATCTGGCTGCAGACTTAAGAGCCGCTTTTATCTCTTCTGCTATTTCACTGACAGGTGCAATTGCCTCCTTAGATTCAGAAGTGTAAGGCACTCTTATCCCGAAGACATGAATGAAAAGAATCATCGGTCCGAATGGAACTCCTGTTCCATTTCTCTGATCCAGGCCGTATGAACGCCAGTCTATTTCAGACAGTGCCTTGGTTGTCGCACATGCCCCCGGCTGGTAAAGAAGCGGTACCTTATTTGCATACCTTACAACTCTTACAGGCTCGTCGCCAGGCAGATCGCCTCCATATACAAGGCCAACTTCAACGGAAAACGGGTTCCCATTGTAAGTGGAAACCGGCCTCATGACAGGTTTTGAATAGAATGCAGGGTGGAGCTCATCATAAATATTCCTAAGGCCTTTCCTGATGAATTCTTCCCCAAGAGGTGATAGGCAATCTGGGGAAGGAGGAAGTATCTTTATTTTATCCAGGGAGGCTCTTATGCTCTTTACCTCAGTGAGCGTTATTTCAGAAGGTTTCTTTTCTGGATTTATACCTGCTGTGCTGCAAATCTCTTCTGCGGAATTCCTGCTTATCCTGCTGAAATCGCCAGAAAGGAATCCAGTGAGAGTGGAAGCAGTTGATTCATGTGCCATCGAGATAATTTCGCCGGGTTCGAGCCCAAGCGGGTATGGCTTTATCGCTCGTGCCGGTTCCGATGGTTTCTCTACAACCCTCTTAAACTGAAAGACCTTCCCTTCTGGATCCTCAAATCTCAGGCTCATATTAGGATTCACAGTTGCAGTCTCCTTCAGATACTCAAATATTGACTGCTTTCCTACCTGGTACTTTCCCTTTGCGTGAACAGATATTACCGTACCGTGCGGAGTCTCCCATATGACAGGTTTTTCCTCAATTATATTTGCCCGGTTCTCCTTGATATTTATTGATAACCTGAAGTCGTATGCAACCTCCTCTCCTTTCTTCCTGGTCCTTATGAATGCCTCCTTTCCTGTAGTTATCTGTGCATAGAGGACAGCTGCCGTTATCCCTATTCCCTGCTGTCCCCTTGATTGCTTAAAGGAGTGAAACCTTGACCCGTATAAAAGCTGCCCAAACACCCTTGGGACTTCTTTCCTGTCAATACCTGGGCCATTATCCTCGACAGTTACCTCAAATTCCTCCTGTTCCACTCTCTTTACAGAAACCCTTATTTCAGGAAGTATTTGATGTTCTTCGCATGCGTCAAGCGAGTTGTCCAGGGCTTCCTTGACAATCATGTAAAGTGCTTTTTGAGGTGAATCAAAACCTAATATATGCCGGTTTTTTTCAAAGAATTCAGAAATTGAGATCTCTTTTCCCTCTGAAATGGTATAATGTCGATTTGCCATTGGTTGACTATCCATCTGTTCCTTAAATTATTTCTTATTTTTGTCTGACAATTTTATAATCATGCGACCTGATTCAGACTCTGGTTGCAATCCCTTCATAAATGTCCTAAATCAACGATAAGCCGGGGATTCTGCGCGTAAAGGAAATACTAATGGTGAAGGAAATCAATAGTTTCGATCATCGCTGCATTGAGCCATCTTCAGCCGATCCATCCTTGCTGATGAACCGTTCTCCAAAGACCTTTTCGAGAACTGAATTATATCTGGCAATGGTCCCGGTATCTAGCTTAGCTAGTTTTTCAAAGTTGTTATGCATTAATTTATAATCATCCTTCCCAAAGATGGACTCAAGTATGAGTCTTGGAAGCTTAAGATCCTGACCTTGAATCAATGCTGCTTTTGTTATGTTTGACAGATCTACAGCTTCAAAATTTCCCGGGTTTTCCGATAAATAGCTATCCAGATTCTTCTCTAAATCCAGGCCTATTTTTTCTGCCTCTAGAACAGCCTGAAAATGTCCCTGCTTTACAGCCTGTCCATATTCATACGATCCAAGTGGCCCCATCATACCACTCTCGCCCAATCTGGCAATTGGGTTCTGTTTTAAGTAATTCCTGTAAGACTGGCTCAAATCCTTCCTGTCCATAACATCGCATTTGTACATTGTTGACGCAGTGAAAATAAGGTGGTAGACTTTTACGCTGATTTTACCCTGATAGGCATTATCTATGGAACCAATAATATCCATGATAAATGGGGATAACTATATTTTATTTTAATGTGTGGAGTAACACATTATCCGAAATAGCCGAGATCATCTTTTCCGGGAGGCTTCTGCTGCATCCCTTCTTGTTGCATTTTACCCGTTATTTCTTCAATTTGCTTGCTTCTTTCCTCAAGTTCCTGAAGATCAACATCCGTGGAAAGGAGTTTTGAAAGTGTTTCAAGCAGGACTATAGCTCCCCGGGGGTCTGCAAAGTATCCTGAGGTTTCCCCCATCAGGCAGGCGGAACTAATTCCAAATATCTCTGTAGCAAGACCCAGAACAAGACCAGCCGAGCCAACAATACCGCCTCCCGGTTCACCCTTTGGAAAGACAACGCCGGCTGTCTTGAGAACCTCAAGCATCTTCCTGTCCGACACAGCTCCAAGTACTCTTGGATGTTCCACGATCTTGCCTACACTATATCCGCCGAGAGTATAAACAGCCGAGGCTTTCATTTCCTCTGCCAGCTGCAAAATAAGATATGATAGCTCATACTGTCCTTCCTGTGTTGTTCCCTGGAAGTCTCCAGTTACGACTACAAGGTCATTCTTATTTATTCTCTTCTTGTAATAAATCGAATTCTTTGCAAGATGAATCAGGCCCTCTTCGTTTATGAAAACCTGGGGAGGCAGATACTGAGTAACGATATCTGTCATTCTGATCATCTTAAGTTTGTCTATAAGGTATTCCACAGCAATCTTCCCGATGTTTCCTATACCGGGAAGGCCAACAATGAAGACCGGGTTTGACAAGCGTGGGCTCTTGATTTTATTGACTATTATTTTTTCCATCATTTTTTGCCTCTATTTTTTCCAGACGAAACCTCTGGAATCTGTCATTTGGTGAATATCTCGGGGGTAATGCACAGTATGTCTGAGAACCGCAGACTGGGCACACGGCGCCCATGGTGTATTTTCCGCAGTTCGGGCACTTCATGATCGACGACTTCATTTTGCAGTCGACCTGTTAAATTCGAACGCTACTCCAAGCTTTTTTGCACGTGCTTCCATTCCTTCTATGCAATTCTTAAGGTTTTCCTCTGCGGACTTGTATTCTGCGTCTACAACCTGTAGCCTGTATCTTGGAGCACCTGCATACTGTATCTTGATCTTGGCATCGTCATTTTGGCCAATAACTTCCTTGATGCGCTCCACGCCATCACTTGCAAGTGAGTACATCTCAACATAACCCCCAATCTTGACCGAAGGTATAGTAACGTTCTCGGCTGCAACCTTCATGAAAGCTTTTTTCCACGGCGCAGAAACCTCAGGAAGCCAATTTTCATCGGACGCAGCATCTTCAAAAGCACGGTAAAGGTATCCATACTTCGTCTCAAGTTCCTTGGCGAATTCTTCTTCACATTTCTCTACAGTTGTTCCGAGGTTAGTAGCAACAATCTCAAGCAACTTCGTTGCCTTCTGATCATTCTTCCATTCGGATATCTTCTCCCTCTTCTGATGAGCGTTAACTCTCTTAAGTGAAAGATCAATCGCACCTTTCTGCAGATCGACATTAAGAACCTTACAGACAGTCTTCTGCCCTTCCCTGAGATAGTCCCTGATGTACTTAACCCAACCTCTTGCTACCTCAGCGATATGGATAAAACCCTCCTTCCCCTTGTATTCCTCAAGGGTCGCTTTTGCGCCGAAATTCTTTACTTCTTTGATCGTGACGACAACAAGATCGCCAACCTGCGGGAATTCATCCTTCATATCGCGTCTTCTACAACCTCAGAGGTTGTCTCGAGCGTTCCACCTGTTGGTCTTGCGATTGTATTACCGCAGATCAGGCATGTCACCGGGCTCGATATCTTGGTGTAAGTGACCTGCTCATTGCTGCAGTCAGGGCACTTTATCCTAATGAATTTGTTTCCAGCATTCTTCAACTTAACAAAACTTCTCTCGGTCATGTTATCACTCTATTATCTCGAATTTCTTGGCCCTTTGTGTCGGTATCGTTATAGCCTTCTTGCATTTCGTGCATCTGAACTTGATTGACACTCTTTTTGTTGGCTTTTCTCTACCTTCATACCTTGGTCTCGGGAAACCGCCGAAACCTGACGTTACTCTTCTGAATCTCCTCTGCCCCGCGCCAAACTCACTGGCTTTTCTCTTCCTGACTCTTTCCACCTCATGAGGTGTGTGCGCATCACATTTAGGGCAATACATTTTAACTATTTTTGGAAGCTTCAACTATTCCACCTTTCCCTAGGCACGTCCATCATTGTTACTGAACTGGACTAAGGTCTAAAGGTATTGGAGATTGGAATATAAGGTTTTAACATGGTTCTTTGAGAAAGTATTGTTAACACAATGCCTGGGTGGGCATAGTGAGAAATAAAAGAATTGTTTGAGCAGCATTCTCAGCTCATGAAATAAAATAAAAGGTTCATCACACGTTTGTGTTGGTTGACAAAGGGGGATGTATTGGATACCTGAGATACCGCCTGATTAATTATAACTCAGACCAAGTGTTGACTCTCTAAAGATAGAATTCGTAAATAAGGCTCTTATTTGCGGATGGAACAGTATGAATGTCTTGTTCCAACGCACATGAAAGTCCGATGACCCAAATAAATTTGTAATCATGATATTATGAACTCAAATACTGGGTAATTAGAAACATCGACAAGCATCTGTTAAGAAATCCAAGCTCTCAGACTAAAATGTCAAAGCTGAAATAGAAGCTAACTGGGGTGATGCTTTCCAAGACCCTGTAGATGCCATATTCCTCGTATGTTAAAATGTTGAATGATAAGGTATAAGAGTAATTTCCGAGCGGCGGTGAAAATGAGAGGGATCCATTATTCAACAACACTACGGGGTCTAGATATTCAATGATAATATCTTGAGGAGTCCCTGATGGCGAGTAACTTACGCTGACAATGGGACCCTTCAGCGGAAAGCCTCTTGTAACACTTGAATTTCCTGTAAGATGGATATTATCGATGGAGGTTGAAAGCGTTCCATGAAATCCACTATAGGAACTGCCTAATACACATATCATGGAATAAATAAACAGCATAGTTGAAGTGCTGCTAATACCGGGATTCCCTATATTCTGAAAGTTCGAAAGATTCACCGTCCTGCAGAAGTCATCAAAGGGAACATAGTACTCAGCAAAGTAGCTTAAGCTTATCCCTGAAAAGTTTACTGTAAAGACATGAAAATTGAAATTGGCATTAGTTTGCCCATCAATATACCCTGGGCTCATTAGGTTTGGATCAATATTTTTTGCACTTGCCAACGTGTATGAGGCTGGAATATTGCTGATTACTGCAGGAAATATAATTATTAGAGCAACAACAACTGCTGCGGTGACTGCATATAACGCCCTCTTCTTTAGAATCATTTTTTCCTCGTCAGGCAAATATGATTACGAGTTCAAAGTTTAAGAATCTTATTGCAGTACATTGCCTCAATTTAAGTGAAGCAGAATGAAAGTGCAATATAACCAGGTATGTTTTGATATGGTAGTATGAGCCACTTTTATTCATAGAGATATAAATTTATAGCGGTTTATATCATCTCATCTTCATGGATGACCGTAACCAATCTTACATCATTGATGCTGCAAGAAGCCCGATTGGTAAAAGAAACGGGTCGCTTGCATGTGCCCATCCCGTGGATCTTGCTGCAGGGGTGCTTAACGGCCTTATTTCCCGTTCAGGCATAAACCCTGAAAGCATAGATGACTGCATTGTGGGCTGTGTAGGCCAGATCAATGAACAGGGTATGAATGTCGCTCGAAATATCATTCTTTCTGCCGGTCTTCCTGAGAGCATTCCAGCGGTTTCTATAGACAGGCAGTGTGGATCTTCTTTGCAGGCGATACAATTTGCAGCCCAGAGTATAGAGTCAGGCTACGCCAATCTGGTGGTGGCAGGCGGAGTCGAGTCGATGTCAAAGATACCTCTAGGATCTACTATAAACGAAAAATCAAACCCGGTTACTGACGCTATCCGAGAGAGATACGCATTAGACAATGGATGGTTCTCTCAGGCAAAGGGTGCTGCTATAATCGCAAAAAGAAAGTCAATGACAAGAAAGGATCTTGATCAATTCAGTTTAGAGAGCCATATGAGGGCATCAGCAGCTGGCAATCTATTCAAGCGAGAAATTTTGCCTTATGAGTATCCTGATGGTCAGATCGTGGCAGCAGATGAAGGCATTCGAAGTAATACTTCACTTGAGGCTCTTTCCAACCTTAAGGAGGCGTTTCCGGGAGTTGAAATGATTACCGCAGGTAACTCGAGCCAGATATCTGATGGCGCAAGTTTTGCAGTCATTGCGTCCAGTAAATTTGTAAAAGACAATAATATTAAACCGAGAGGCCGTTTTGTATCCTTTTCAGCTGTTGGCGTGGATCCTGTAAGCATGCTCACCGGCCCAGTTCCTGCAACGTACAAGGCACTGGATAGAGTTGGCATGACCATTGAGGACATAGACTGTTTTGAGATCAACGAAGCATTTGCACCCGTTGTTCTGTCCTGGGAAATGGAAACTGGTGTGGACCATGCAAAAGTTAACATGCTGGGTGGAGCCATTGCCCTTGGCCACCCAGTTGGTGCGACAGGATCAAGATTAGTGACGACGATGCTGAATATCCTGGAAACTAAAAAACTGCATACAGGTCTTATAGCAATCTGCGAGGGTGGCGGGATGGCCAACGCATGCATTATAGAAAGAATTGAATAGTTAAGTAGTTTCCATTTCTTCCACAAGGGAATCTTCCAGGAATCCTCTTACAATTTTACGTAATGTTCTCCTGAGGCTCTCAGAAAGGGTGGCAGTAGATATTCCAAGGTTTTTTGCAATTTCAGTCAGAGATGCTTTTCTCATCTGGTCGAAAAACCCATGGGCATAAACTTCGTAAATTATTTCTCTTTCTCTCGCGGTGAGCTCTTTTGGCATCTCATGCAGAGTCACAACTGGATTAAAGCCCTTTGCCTTAAGATCCTTCGTTATCTTTTCAAGGTTGCCTTTAGATTTTACAAGAACTCTGTATATAACAGTATTATCATTAACCGCACGACTTGATAGTGTTATTGCTCCAGATTCAGATATTGCATGGCAACCTGAACAGCTTTTTCCCTCTACCCAGATAGAGTTTTTTCCCACTCTGCTCACGGAAATAGCCTTTTTCTGGAGCGCAGTATATAACTTATCAGCATTATCATTGGTGGAAACAAGATGTGTAGTTGTTTCTTCTCCTATTTTCAGGCGGGCGATCTTGCAATCAGGTTCGATCTTGCGGGCCTCCTTGGTGACAACGCAGTCGTCTCGAGTCAACTGGATAAATGCCTCGATGATCTTAAGCATCATTTGGGATATTATGAGAAAGGTTATCAACTTTAACATTCTTTAAGGTCTAAGGCTCAAAGTTTAAGAGGCAGATTCTTTGAATAAAGATGTGAAATCTCCAATTGTTTCGGCCGACTGGTTGAAAGCTAATATAAAAAATCCATATATTGTACCCGCAGATTGCAGGTTCAACCTGCTGGATCATGCATATGGTAAGCGTTCATATACCAGCGGTCACATCCCAGGTGCAGTTTTCTTTGACATGGAAAAGGACCTTTCTTCACCTGAGAAATCTTTTGGCAGACATCCGATCCCAGCTCTTGATGAATTTACGAAGGTACTGGAGAATAGAGGGATATCCAGGAAGAGCATAGTCGTGGCATACGATGACGACGGTTCTGGAGCTGCAAGGCTATGGTTTCTTCTGGAGTATTTCTCACTGGAGAATGGGTATGTACTGGACGGTGGACTCAATGCATGGCTGAGGGCCGGAGGCGATATAACCACAAAAGTGCCTGAAAGAAGGACATCATCAGTGGAGTTGAAAGCTAAAAAAGATATGATCGTGGAGAAAGAGATAATTGAATCCAAAAATTCTCCTTTTTCTCTAATAGATGCCAGGTCACCGGACAGGTATTCTGGCGAATACGAACCAATTGATCGAATACCAGGGCACATCCCTAATGCGACGAATATTTTCTGGAAAAGTGTGCTGAACGAAGACGGTACCTACAAGTCTCCGGACCAGATAAGATCAATCTTCAAAGAAGTGGGTAAAAATCCTGTGCTTTATTGCGGATCAGGCGTCACTTCCTGCGTCAACTATATTGCGATGAGAATAGCCGGGATTGAACCGAGGCTCTATCCAGGCGGATGGAGTCACTGGGTGAAAACTATTAAAGAGCAATAAATCGAGTTGTAAAAAGAACCATTTCTCCTTTTTCAGAAAGTGTGATTTTAATTCGACAATGTCAACAGAAGGGAATTAAAAAAGGGTTTAGCTGGCTGGAGTGAATCTCCGCGTTACTAGACGACACGCGGCTGCCCCCTTTCACTGCAGAATTGCTTGCCATGTCAAGCTTGGGTAATTATCAGACGGCGAAGCAAGTAACAACAGGCAAAACTACACTAAGATGCGCTCTGACGTATATTTATTCTTCAAACAGTCAACTATATGACTCATTATTGACTTAAGGATTGGGCAATAACCTTTCTGTTCAAGACCGGAGAAATAAGTGACGATTGCATCGTCTAGACCTGAAATGTACAGTGTGAATTAGACATGAATAACATGTAAATCATGACAGTCCGGTTTTACAGTGGTTTTGCAGAAATTAGAGAGAGGTGATATAGTATGGATAAAGTTAGACCACCAAAATTAAAGGAAGGAGACGAAATAAGGATAATTGCACCTGCGAGTGCCCCGGACATGGGAAACCTATCTAAGGGTATTGCAAGACTGAAGAAGCTTGGTTTCAAGATTTCGCTTGGTAGCAACATCAAGAGGCTCGTTCAGGTGCATGAACTGGCCGCGACCGCTGTTGAAAGGAGTCAGGAAATTCTAAACGCATTCAAAGACGACAATGTTAAGGCAATTTTCTGTGCACGCGGTGGCTACGGATCAATTCATACGTTGCCCTTGCTTGATTTTGATGTAATTCATGATCATCCCAAGATCTTTATCGGTTATAGTGACATCACGGCACTTCATCTCGCTTTTAACAAACTTTCAAACCTTGTTACATTCCATGGCCCAATGCCGGGATCTGATCCAGAGGAGATGGGAAAGCCATATTTCAAGACGATAATCGAGGTACTTGAAGGAAAGACAAATAACTTTGCGACCGGTGACAGGGATCTGCTCTTCAAATATATAAATCCTGGAACAGTGGAGGGTACTTCAATCGGTACAAACATCTCCGTCGCGTCCTCGCTCATAGGAACAAAGTATATGCCTGACACTACAGACAAGATACTCTTTGCCGAGGATACTGGCATCACAGCAGGTGATATTGACAGATATTTGTTCACGATGAAGCTTGCGAATCTGTTGGGAAACTTCTCAGGCTTTGCTTTTGGCGACATCAAGACTGTCAACGAACAGAGCGAACCTATGCCTTTTGTGGAGGATGTGATTGAAGATTACATGGAAGAACTCAAAAAACCATCGCTTTATGGTCTTCCATTCGGTCATGGAGAGGGGCAGATGCTCATTCCATTAAACTCAAGGATAAAACTCTCAACCTCAACTGAGCCCACTCTTGAATTCAGAGAGCCTGTGGTGGAGTGACCTAGATCTGCTGATGCCAGTGTGAAAATAGGTTGCAGGAGGCAGGATACGGGGAGTTGACAATCTCTGCAAAATGCAGAATAAAGTTAAATATTGTCTAACAATGAACTGCCGAAGCGCATGGTTAAACAGGTTCAGCAGCCCTTGAAGCCATTGGAAGTATTGCGTAAAACGATTACTAAACCAATAATGGTGGATGTCAGGGGAAATCGGAGTTACTCGGGGATTCTTGACGGATATGATGTTTACATGAATCTTGTCCTTAAGAACGCAGCCGAAACAATAAATGGCGAAAACAAGGGTGTCTTCGACACAATACTTGTGCGCGGTGATAACGTAGTTTATGTTTCTCCTTCGTCGGAGGTGTTGCAGTGAGCAGAGGAACCCCATCAATGGGGAAGATGAACAATAAAAAGGTTCATATTAGGTGCAGAAGGTGTGGTCAGCATTCTTACCATATCAGGGAGAAGAGGTGCTCCCACTGTGGTTTCCCATCCCCAAGTCTCAGATCCTATCACTGGGCAAAAGCCAGATGAGGACTGTGCCGTCGTAGGTTACGTCGGCAACAGGAACGCTTTTCCTTTTCTTCTAACAGGGTTAAAGTCTCTTCAGCACAGAGGCCAGGAGAGCGCAGGAATCGCCACTTTTGACGGTTCAATGATACGTATAAAGAAGGGAATGGGGCTGGTTGCTGAAGTCTTTCGAGAGAGTGACCAGAGTCTCAAGGATTCCCTGCCTGGAAATATAGGTGTGGCACATACAAGATATTCGACTCATGGATCAAAAAATCTTGAAAACGCAGGTCCGATAACCATATCAAATTCCATAGGCTATATCGCTATTTCCCATAACGGGGAAATAACTAATGCAGTACAGCTGAGGGAAGAGATGAAAAAGCGGGGATCTGGATTTATCACATCTTCTGACACCGAAGTAATGCTGATGGAGATTTCAAGGAATATTATTGAACTCGGAATAAACGCCGGTTTGAGGAATGCTGTCAGCAGGCTGAGAGGTGCTTATGCATGTGCCCTGATGATAAACGGAACGCTCTATGCACTGAGGGACCCGATGGGGATCCGGCCCCTCATGCTCGGTCAGGTCGGAGACTCCTATATAATCGCATCAGAAAGCTGTGTCATGGATATAATTGGAGGCAGCGTTATAAGGGACGTCAAGCCAGGTGAACTGATAGAAATCACCCCTTCGGGGTACCGGACAGTTTTCATAGCCAGCACTCCGAATACTGCGCATTGCATGTTCGAATACGTCTACTTTGCAAGACCAGACAGCGTCATAGACGGAAGCGAAGTCTTTAGCGCAAGGATACAGATGGGCCGGAGACTTGCCAAGGAATATCCTGTAGATGCAGATATCGTTATTCCAGTTCCTGACTCAGGAAGGGCACAGGCACTTGGCTATTCACAGCAATCAGGCATACCATATGGCGAAGGTTTGATCAAGAACAGGTATTCTGAGAGAACATTCATAATGCCTACTCAGGAACAGCGTGCAAATGCTGTGCGGCTTAAGCTGAATCCAATCAAGTCCGCAATATCCGGTAAGAGAATAGTCCTGGTGGAGGATAGCATAGTGCGGGGGAATACAATAAATTATACAGTTAAGATCCTCAGGGCTCAGGGTGCCAAAGAAGTTCATGTGAGGGTTGCATCACCCCCGATTATAGCCCCATGCTACTTTGGAGTGGATATGAAGACAAGAGACCAGTTCCTTGCAAGAGACAAGACTCTTGATCAGATAGCAAATGAGATCGGGGCGGATTCAGTTGGATACATATCAATCGACGGGCTTATAGAAAGCATAGGCCTTGGGAAGCAGGGTCTATGCCTTGGCTGCCTGACTGGATCTTATCCGGTACCTATACCCGGCGAGAAGTATTCTTTCCAGTCCGAACTCGAGAACTACCAGAACTCCTGATCTTTTTCAACCTGGCTTCAAGATCATTCTTCATTTTACCGGAGTCTATTGTGCTGCCCAAAAAGTCGGCTCTGGCGGCTATTGCTATCTTGGAGGCGGCAGATCTCGCATATTTTCCCCTCTGGCTCTTCGGTAAGCCCGTCAGGTGTGGAAGCTTGAACATCACGCCATGCTTTGGTGGCGGTGAACCGGTCTTAAGGTGCTTGAAGAATGCTTTCTCAGCTCCAAGTACCTGTATAGTGCTGGCAGGAAACTCGGCCAGATGCTGCAGCCCCTTTCCGGCAGAGAGAAGATCAAGTGCAAGCTCGGTTCCGGCGATTGCTGTCACATTCGGCATGATCAGCTTGACCTCCTCGCTCATGAATGAGACGAGTTCGCCCCTTAAGTCACAGAGTTTCTTTCCTGTAAGTGCGATGCTCTCAATGATCTTCTGGTTCGGACCATCTCCCATTATGGATGGCAGTTCACGGAACAGCGCACAGGGATCCATGTCATCCAGCAGTTTTCCCGCAAAAGCACCGAAACCGGAAACCCGCTCGAAATAAAGATTGATAATCCTGTCAAGTTCGCTCCTGAGGTTGTAGAACCGGATCAGGAATCTATCTTCTGTCCGGCTTTCTTTTATCCTTTCTTTTCCGAATTCCAGCATAAGGGTTCTGAGGTCGGGTGTGCTGCTCGACTCTCTTTCCTCTGTCTCTGGAATCTCTCCATTTCGGAGTTTCCTGAATATCTCTATGAAATTCTTTTCTAGGTCTCGGTATAGATATATCCTGTGATCTTTTTTGAGGCCGTACCACTTTAACTGGTTTTTCTGCATTCTCTTTACCCTCCTCTGATATCTGTGGCTCTATAAGAATCCTGTCAAAATCGACGACTTTCAGAACATCGATTTCATTGAAATCAACCAGCATCTTCCCCGTTCCAAGCACCCTGTTGTTCTCGTCAACTACACATACCCTGTCACCGCGTCTTGGGTTGCCGGTCATTGCAATGATTCCTCCAGGATAAAGATCAGAACCATGCGATATATTGGCAATAGATGAGGCCTTGACAACAATCTTTGGATACTGTGCGAACAGCTTGTCGATCGGGAAGAAGTACTGATTGAACAGCTCTGGCTTGCCCTTTTTCCTGAGATACTCGAAATCAGAAAGCTGCTGCAACGTAATCATGGATTCTTCGGTGAATGGCCCCGTGATTGTCCTTCTAAGATCTTCCATCTGTGCTACCGTACCTGCAGCATATCCGATGTCAGTGCACAGGGTTCTTATATATGTGCCGGACTCGCATTTCACCCTGAACATTACGAATCTTCCTGAGATCTCTATATCTGATATGCTGTATATAGTACGGACCCTCAGGTTCCTTGCAACAGCAGATCTTATAGGCGGAATCTGATAGATCTCCCCTACAAATTCATTCAGCTTTTCCCTAATCACCGGTTCCGGAACATCGGTGTGAAAACGCATGGTGCAAATATACTCCTTGGGGAGTTCATGAACCTGGTCAATCAGCTTGACTGCCTTCCCGATCGCCATGACAAGAACCCCGGTTGCGTTTGGATCAAGTGTGCCGATGTGACCGACCTTTTCAACGCCAAGGATGTTCCTGACCCAGCTGTCAACCTGATGGCTGGTCGGTCCATATGGCTTGTCAATAACAAAGAAACCGTCAAGATCACTCATGCATTAAGCTCCTTCATCCTTTCTAATATCGCAGTAACGGCATCTTCAGGCTTCATGTTTGTGGTATCAAGGACTAAATCGTATATGGTGGTATCGCTTATGTCAATTTCATATAATGAGCGGTATCTCTTTGCCTCAGATTCTTCCCTGCGGGATATAAGTGCTGATGCTTGCTCAGGAGTAACTTTCTCTCTCCCGGAAATACGCTCAGCCCTTGTCTTATCATCAGCGGTAATATAAACCCTGAAGGCAGAAATCCTGTTTTTATAAGATAGCCAGCCTGCAAGTCTTGAGTCTATGACGAGCCGATTCGATGTCTTCATCTTTTCTATAAGGTAATTATCCTGATCAACGTCTACTTCCGGATGCTTTTCCGCGTATTCATTAAACGCTTCAACGGACATACCATGTCTTCTGGCGTTCTCACGGAAAATGTCTCCCGTTGACATGTAATGAAAATCAAGCCTTGATGCAAGGAGTTTTGCAACTGTTGATTTGCCACTCCCTATTGGACCGCTAACTGTCAGTTCCATTGGCCACTGCCCTGTTCCTTCTCCTCTATCTTCCTCAATTTAAACGAAAAGTCGAGGTATTTGATCACCATTGTGGCGAAGTATCCTATCACGAGACTTGCGAGGAAGTAGATAAAGATCCATACTGGGAAGAGGAAGGAAGACGTGATAAGAACATTTTTTGCCCACGGAAACGAGACTATGCTGTAAGGAAGCGAATAGATAAAGACATCCAGCCAGATAAATATGAATATCGTAAGGATAGTGAGGACCATCAATGGTTTCATCGTCTGCATCTGGAGCTGCTGCTGCTCCATAGTCATCTCCATTCTCATCTTGTTGAGTTTCTGTATCCTGTCTCTCTGCTGGGCCTTGTAAGCTTCCCTGATTGCCTGGGAATATGCCCTGGATCTTGCCTGTGTCCTGCCATAGCGCATCCAGTCTGTAAAGAAATATCTCGGAATTGACGTAACGAGACCTATTATTATGCCAGCAATTACAAGTGTGAGGAGTGGAAACCTGTAGTTGAAACCAATGGTCGGGCCAAATACGGCATTAGCCGCATTCCCTATAGGAATACGGAGAGCAGGCTCACTTATGACTATCAGCATGGAGAAGGATATCAGGAGATAGATCATCTGGAATCGAATCAGTTTCTTCTGGGCCTCACTGATTGGCGGTGGAGGCTGCCTTCCTCCTGCCGTTCTGGCGGGTAATGGTCTCTGTTCTGTCATCCTTTCTTCAGCTCCTTTATTATCTTGTTAGCGGCAAAGTCAGGCGTACCTTCCGGATTGACGACGAAATTGACCGTTGCTCCTGTAAACACGGAGTATGCCACAGCATAATACCTGTTGACTGACTGGTGCTCGGATATCTCCTCCTCAGTCTCGTTGTCCCTGTGCCTTGTGGGATCCTTCATTCTTCTCGACCTGATAAGCCTTGAATCGGCTTCCAGCAAGAAGAACATGGAAACCCTGAGCTCCCTGACAACCCATTCTGGAAGTCCGGGCAGGTATCCCTTTGGTGACCTTATTGCCATATGCGTATCTATTATTACATTATCCATTTTTCCAATTGCACTGGAAGCCTTCTTCTGGAGGTTGATCTGTGTATCGATGGAAAGCTTGCGCAACTCATCCCGGTTCTGAACCAGATTCAGCTCCCTTGCCATCTCAAACATCAATGTGCCGTAATTCACAACATCGTACTGAGTCCCTTTGGATACAATTTCAAGCACAGTAGACTTGCCAACACCGGCAACGCCGGAAATGACCACTCTCATTCATGCACCAGCAAAGAACTGCCTGATGACAGGGTGCATCTCCATGAGCTGTTCCCTTCCTACGGCCTCGTAGAACTGTATCACTATACCAACTGCGAGCAGGAGACCAGTACCGCTGGTCTGCCCAACAGTTCCAATCAGATCGGCTCCTGCAGCCAGCAAACCAACCACCGCTCCACTGAATACGGTTATAGCAGGAATGTACTTATTCAGTACTCGCTCCATTACCTTCGGATCACGGCGGAAACCCGGTATCTGCATACCACTCGACTGGATCTGCTTTGCCACAGAAGCGGCGCCCATATTAGTTGTCTCTATCCAGAACTTTGCAAATATGATGCTGGCTCCAATCATGAAGCCGAAGAAAATGACGACATGTGCAGCTTCCTGCAAGCTGCTGTGCCCGAATAGTACAGTTCCGGAATAAGCGGCAGGAGATATGATGGGGAAAAGCCAATTGGAAAGTCCATTTGGCGTGTACAGATAGAAAGCAAGACCTCCGGTAGGCGTAGTCGACGATATTGCTGTTGTGGTTGCAAGCAGGGCGCTGCTCGGATATGATCCCAGCAGTGCATTGTGTCCTAAAAGTGGGATATGGCTGAGAACCGGGCTGTTCCAGAAGAGAAGCGTCCACATCGATATATTGGCCAAGAGAGCTGTCGCTAATATGACAGGAATGTTAGAAGCATACAGCAATTGCAGTGGGTACCTCCCTCTGGCCCCACGCACACGCTCGTGTGCAATAGGAAGCTCTATCTTGCTGCTCTGGAAATATGCCACTATGAAGAATATAAGTAATGTGCCGATAAGTGCTATCAGCGGATTTGGCTGCTGGAATACAATCTGGTCAACTCCCGTATTGTAAAGATATGACGAGGGCTGCGATGATACCAGATATAATATCTTGGGGATTGTGCCTGCAGGTGGATTTGATGCGGAAAGGAGCGCAGATGTTGACACCGGAAGCCAGCTGAATGTTCCAGTGAAAAGCTGCTGTGATACTCCTGCGGCAATAAATAGCGAAATACCTGACCCGATTCCGTATTTGGAGACAAGCTCGTCGAACAGGAATACAAGGTAAGTACCTATGAACAGTTGTGCTATGATTATAGACTGAGCGAGAAAGACGCCATAACCGGGTGCAAAGTGACCGAGGGTCGCAACCAGTGTAGGATCCGGTACAAGGTAACCAAATGCCTGGGGTATAGCCTCCACGAAAATCATCAGTATGATCATCAGTTTCTGTACACCCTGATAGATCGCCTTGTCCTTTGAGTCCTGAAGGTCCAGGTTGAATATCTTGGCGCCTGCGAAAAGCTGCATAACTATACTAGCAGTAACGATGGGCCCAATACCAAGATCCATGAGAGATCCCTGTGCGCCCGCAAATATGGCCCTGAACGATGCGAAAACATCAATGGTCTTGGCAGCGTCTAGACCGTAAATGTAAATGTTAGTCAGGACAAAATAAAGCAGGACCACGAGAGCAGTCCACATAATCTTGTACTTGAACTGGACGTGTCCCTTCGGCTTTTTCACAGCTGGAAGCAAGGAGGTAAGGCGTTCAAGCCCGTACAGCTTGCTCTTACCTGGTCCCTTGTAGCTGAAGACTAGATAGGCAATTCCAAATAGCGGGAAAATCAGTACTGATGCAATCAGCAGCTGAAGCCAGCCATAATGCCCGAAGTAATAGAAGGCGAATACCGTCAGTATGAAGACTAGCGCAGTCGGATAAACTACACTTCTGTTACGCTCTGGCCTATCCATCTGTCTCAACCGTTGAGCCTGAAGCTGAAAGCTTGCTTAAGGCTTTTTCTGTTGCCTTGGAGACAATCACTTTAACCTTGAGGTTTAGCTCACCAGATCCCAGCAGTTTGTCGATGCCGGCATTTTTGAGATTAATAACCGGAATTTCCCCTGATTCCACATAACCTTTCTTCTGCAGTGATGGATAAAGCGTTTCAAGCTCGGATAAGCTGATCGCCACTGGCGGTTTTGCATAATGGTGACTGGTAAAACCCTTCCCGCCGTAATGGAGGGGATCGTACTTGACCATCCAGATCCAGCGGTGTTTTCCAAGCCCGGCCATTCCATTGCCTCCCTTTTTACCTTTACCTCTGCCGGCCTTCATGCCTCTACCGTAATGGCCTCCTCTCAATTTCTTGGTTCTAGTTCTTACCATTTAAATCAATCCCTTCCTTAAGCATCTTCTTGATGAGAACATTGATCTCTTCGCCGCGGTACCCTGCGGTTCCACCTTCCTTGTAGGATTTCCTGATGAACTCGTAGCCTCCTTTCGGAGGGTTCAGCCGTAAAACAGGAACAAGGTTCTCAATCGAAGTAAGCGTTTTTCCAGACATCAGGAAATCGGCCACCTCATCGAATGACGAGTAACCAACGGCTTCCTTCATGCCGTCTTCCTGTATCTTCTTTCTTCCCCTGAGAAGGGCACGGTGTTTCAGTGCCAAAATCAGGGTCTCTTTTGAAACTTCCCCCCATGTTATGTAGTCCTTTGCAAGTTGAAGCATTCCTTTGAATTCCTTGCTCTCGGGAACAAATACCATATGGTTGATCCTTGTGAGCCTGAGCTTACGTAGTGTATCTTCAATCGGCTCCCTTATGCCGGTTCTCCCCCTAATTCTTATCACTGCTAGCAACTGCAACACCTCCAGTGTATATGGGAGTACTGAGCTTGATCTGTTCATTTACCCTTATTCTTGCGGTTTCTTTCAGAGCCTGGAAAGTTGCCAGAGCATAATTGACCGTTGTTTTGGTATGTCCGGTGGCAAAACCCCACGCATCCTCTATTCCAGACATCTTAAGTATCACCTTGGCAATATCTCCAACCGCTCTTCCGACTCCTCTGGGTGCCGGCTTTATTGTTACTGATACGGATCCAGATTTTCCAGAAACCGTGAACGGAACGGTGTGCGCTCTTCCGCAACCGCATTCCCAGGAACCGCAACCCCTCTTGAGTTCTATGATGTTGAGCTTGGCATTATTCACTGCTTTCCTGATTGCAGGTGCAGCTTCCTTTGCCTTTCCCATGCCGACGCCCACATATCCGTCCTCGTTACCCACGACAGCGGTTATGGAATAACTCATTCTTCTTCCTGAGTCGGTCATCCTTTGCGCTCTTGTCATATTCAGGACTTCGTCCTTTATTGTTGGAAGGAGCATATCCACTATCTGGTACTCCTTAAGTGGAAGCTTTGTCTGAAGTGCTTCAGACAGGGTCTTAATTTCACCACTGACGACCTTCCTGCCCAGGGCAGTTCTAGGTATCCAAACTTCTTCGCTCATGCCGGTGCCTCCAGCTTTTTCTTCATTTCATCCATTGCCTTCTTTCCAAGTTTCTTTTTCATGTGTTTACCGTTAATCCTGTCATCCGACGGATAGATAGACTCGTCATGCGGCAGCGTGCAACCGGCATCCGAGAATCCTTTTGTAACCGCTCCTACCCTGCCTCCGGTCGTGAGCCTGGTTCTTCCGATGTCCAGGATTGTCTCTTCCAGCCCAAGCTTCTTCGCCTTGATCCCAGCAAGGTATCCGAGCAGGTATGCCACTGGAGTAGAGTTTCCCTGCAGATCCACTCCAGCTTTCTTCAGGGAGTGCGGGTTTAGCGAAACTGCAACATGATCGCCGCTGGAGTTGAACTCAACGACCTGCACCACAATACCCTTCTTGCTTATCCTCACTACCAGGCGTGGAATGCCTGACTTGATCAGGTGATATCTGCGCCGATAATCAGTAACGCCTTCCTTTCTTCTCTTGTATATAATTGGGGTACGCATCTCAATTTCCTCCATCCAGTTTCAGGTACATTCTGAGCTGGGCTCTCGACTTGATGCTTCCACCCTTGATCATTCTATAGTACTGCCTGTAGGTCTTTGCATCTATCCTCTTCGCTTCCTTGAGAAGCGATAGTTCATTCCTGAGTGCACGTATAGTTTTCATCCAGCGGACCTTTCTTGGAAACCTAGCGTTCCTTGTGCCACGGACTGATCCCTCTCCTCTTCTGCGGTCCTTTGATCTCTGGATAACTCTTTTCTTGTGTCTAGAATTCGAGTTGCCTTTCTTCGGTTTTTCCTGGATCACATGTCTCCGGATAAGTGCATAGACATCCGATCTCGTAGCAGCCTCTGTAAGCTGATCAACGCTATTCATGTCTATCCAAATTCTAGACGTGCCGATCTTGAGCTTTTCGGCTGATATCCTCTTGATTGTATCTACTTTCATTCTGTCCCTCTGTTAAGCACGCGGATATTCATTTCATCCGCTTTTTCGACGATCTCCTTCCTCTTTCTTGATCCTACTGTTGATCCGATTCTTGCAGCCTCGGTTTCTCTGTTCAATTTGCCGAGATCAGCAACGTTGTGAACCATTACCTCTGAAAAACCAGATGGATGAAGTCCCCTTGTGGCTCTCGGGCCTCTGTATCCGGAATCAACGACCGGGGGTCTCCAATCCTGATGTTCTCTCAGCTTTGAATGCTTTCCCCTTGGTTTTCTCCAGGATTCATCGAATTTTCCATACCTGAACCATTCCTGTCTCTTGAATTCAGGTCTCTTTCTGCTCTGCTTGATCTTCTTCTTCAACAGTTTTTTCTTTTTACTGTCCATCTTTGGTTTTGGATCGACCATTTCAGTTACCTCCTATCAGGTAGATTCCATCCTGGAATACCCTTAGATCAAAGCCCTTGATCTTCGTTGCCCTTTCAATGTTAGCAGCGGTCTCTCCAACCTCGTACCTGTCGATTCCGTTAACGAACACCCTATCGCCCTTTACAGAGACGGAACAGTGGCCCACAACCTTAGCTGATCTTGGGGCTCTTTCTCCAAGGAAGTTCTCTATTACAACCTTGTCACCACGCACAGAAACCCTCATTGGGAAATGCGTGTAATCAATCTTCATCTCATACTGGTAACCCGCCTGCACTCCATGTATCATGGATTGTAGGAGTGATTTCCATGTACCCACTATTGCCTTTGAATATTGGTTCTCCTTAGATACGCTGATCGTAGCTTCCCCGTCTTTGAGTGCAACGGTAACATAGTTATTTGTAAACTGTTTCCTCAACTCACCCTTCGGGCCGCTTATTGTGAATTCGAAACCATTCTGGGACGCCTTGACCCCTGCCGGGATCTTCACTTTTTCCATTTCTTTCCAGCTTGTCATTTTCTGCACCTAGTAAACATAAGCGAGGAGCTTGCCGCCGACACCGCTTTCCCTGGCGGTCTTATGGCTCATCACTCCTTTTGTAGTTGTCAATATGAGTATGCCGAAATCCTGAGCGGGCAGGAATCTTGCCTCAAATTTCTCGAGGTCCAGTTTCTTGACCGAAAGCCTGGGCTTTATGATTCCGCAGTTGTTGATCGTGTTTGCGAGGAATATACGGAAAAGACCGCCACGGGAATCATCTATGACCTCGAAGCTCTTTATGTAATTGTATTCCTGCATGACCTTCAGTACCCTGCCGATAAGTCTCGCGGCCGGTCTTACTTCTACCTCTCTCATTCCCATTGTTGATGCGTTCTTTATTGTGTTTATTATATCATTTAATGGATCATGTCTCATATATCACACCTCAACTGTACTTCCTGAATCCAAGCGCCGGAGCCGTTTCCCTGAAGCACTGCCTGCATAGCCTGATTCCGTATCTCCTTACCATTCCCCTCTTCCTTCCGCATCTCTGGCAACCCTCTTTTCTGCCGAACTTCTTTTTTGGTTCTAATTTGATCTGTGCCATCTGTTCACCTATACAGTCTTGACTCCAAACTTCTCATCAAGGAATTTGACCGCCTCATCCTTGGATACCATGATGGATTTCGATAGTGCCTTTCTCCTTGTACGCCGTCTTGCAACCCTGAAACCGCCACGTCTCTTGAATACGATGGCGACGTCCATGCCAAAAATTCCAATGTCAGGGTCATATTTCAGTCCCTCGAATTCAGTGTAATCCGGGATACCGAAATAGGCATTCCCCTGCTTATCAAAGGAATAAGTTGCGATCTTGAAATCCTTAGCATAGAAGGCCTTTTTCAGGAAAGTGTGAGCAGATTCCTTCCTCAGAGTGACCTTTGTTCCTATTGTCATTCCTGGCCTAAGGTTAAATTCCCTGACTGATTTTTTTGCTGCTGTCGGAGTAGGTTTCCTCTCTGTGACCATCTCAATGACTTTCATTGCCTTGTTCAGGCGGTCACCGGTCTGTCCGACGCCTATATTGACTACGACCTTGTCTATCATTACTTCCTGCATCGTATTCATTGAACCACCTCACCTGCCAGTTCATAGGAAAACTTGTTAGAACCAATGACGAAAACGTAATCTGAAATAGTTTCGAAGCCCTCTTCCAACTCGACAAGGTTAGCAGCAGATGATTTCTTTACCTCAATCTTTTTGACTGTGGCGGTTTCACCTACATGCGATCCACCTGTTATGAAAACCTTGCTACCGGGTTGCATTCTCAGTACTTCCTCAAATTTCTTCTCTGGAAGCCTGACTGTAACAACGTCACCGGGTTTCAGGTCGGCATCGGTTATCGTGTTCTGGCCGTCATGGAATGAAAGCTGGGTTTTCCCCCCAGGAATTGTGTGCTTGTTCTTTACTCTCAGGAACTTGACGCCTACAAACTTTTCGCTTTCCTTTCTCAGGACAAGGCGACCTCTCTGGTCGTAAAGCAACCTGTAGTTCTCTGATGTGGGTACGATTGTAACAAGATCCATGAATCCCACGCCTGTTCTGCGATCCTTTACCATTTTTCCGTCCACAAGGATATAACCGCTGTTAAGCAGCCTCGTGATCTCCCTCTCCTTGTCGCCAAGGTGGAGGTAGTCCCTCAATATATGCAGCAGAGGAACCGAACTCTCTCTGGAATGTTTTCCCGGTCTTGCACTTGTCCCCCAGAAATACTCCTTCCTGGGAACCTTTACCACTCTTGGCAGCATCTGCCTTTTAGTTCTCGTTATCATGATCTTCCTCCTCCGCTTTCGTTTCTTCTTCCGGGTTCTCCGCCTCGCCTTCCGCTTCAGGTTCCTGGGGCTTTTCTCCTGTAATTTCAGGTAGGGTCTCTTCCTGTGAAAGATCAGGAAGGCTCTCTTCCTTGGTTTCAGGTACCTCTGGTTCCTGTTTCAGGTCGTTTTCGTCTATCACTATCTTCTTCAGTGCTGCAAGTTTCCTTATCTTCTCAACCCTTTCATTTCTTGATAGATCAAGCCTCGTTATTTCCACGTAGTCAGGCTGAAGCGTGAATTCTTTCTGCTTGTTATCCGCCTTTGCAATCGTGATACCTTCCACCGTTATTCTGGATCTCGTGTGATCGACATCCATCACTTTTCCGCCTTCTCCCTTCCGGCTGCCTTTCATGATCCTCACCACATCGCCCTTAACGATCGGGAAGGACCTTAGGCCGTATTTCTTTCTCAAATCCAAGCTTAAATCAACTGCAATCTTATTCATGTTTCATCACACTATGGTTGAGGCTATCGAGGCTATCCTCGGCCATCTTTCTGCTGCCTCTCTTGCAACAGGTCCCTTAATTTCTGATCCTCTCACTTCACCCTCAGGAGTGACAAGCACCGCTGCATTATCCTCAAACTCGACCATTATTCCGTCAGATCTCCTGAAAGGTCTTCTCTGCCGTATTACAACTGCATAAACGACCTTGGCTCTCATCTCAGGCGTTCCCCGCTTCACGCTTGCAATGAACATGTCGCCAACGCCTGCAGCAGGTATCCTGTAAGCTTTTCCATGGTATGCCTTGACCTCGATTAGCCGCACTACTTTAGCGCCAGAGTTGTCGGCGCAGGTCATGACAGCTCCAAGCGGGAGTCCTCTCTGCTGACGTCCAGCTATGCCTTTCAATTATCCCACCTTCTCAACTACAACGAAACTCACTGTCTTTGCAAGTTTCCTGCATTCTGCTATCCTTACAGTGTCCCCGCGTTTTATCTTAATGCAGTCCGGTAGATGTGCATGGTATTTTGCGAATCTCCTTTCCCTTCTCTCATACTTCGGAACATTCCTGAGGAAGGTTCTCTCTACAACCACCGTTTTTATCATTGAAGCGGATTTGACAACGCCTTCAATGACCTGGCCCCTCACTGGAAGTTCTCCATGAAATGGGCATTTCTTATCCGTGCAGGCCCCTTCCGGAGGCTTGACGTCTATTCCAATGTTAGTTTTCATCTCTTTCTCTCCTTAATCTTTGATTTTACAATCTTGCCTGTATTTTTCATTCTGTCCTGTACTGTGTATTGTATGTCGTCACCACTGACCATGACTTCCTTTCCCTTAAGTACAATGACGAATTGTGTACCTCTCTTAGGTATCTTGACTTCTCTGGATCCCGTCTGAAGTGTAAACATATTTTTTGTCTCGTCGACAATCTTGCCCTGAATACCTTTATTCAGGGGATTGCTTGTTCTGCTCACAGTTGCTGTGTTGCCGATATAGTTAGAACCGTAAATTTCGTATTCAGACATCAGTGGACCTCCGTGCTGAACCCGAGATCTTCCAGGAGCTTTCTCGCCGTTTCCCTGTGATCTCCCTGTAGCTCGATCGTCTTTCCATCCTTGACCGTGCCTCCAGATGCCACTTTCTTCTTGAGCGACTTTGCGATTTCATAGATATCCTCGGCCTTCGGATCTATTCCCTCTATTATCGTGACTGTTTTGCCATACCGTCTCTTGTCGACTGCAATTTTCACAACCTGTGATTCTCTTGTGAATCCTTCCCACGGTTGTAATTCCTTCGGAACTCCAGTGAAGTTCTTGTCCTTCATCTACTTGTGATCCTCCAAATTCATGACAGTTTTCACCCTTGCTATCTGTCTCCTGATCGATCTCATCTTTCCGGGGCTCACAGGCGCTCCGCCCATCGCCACAGACGCCCTCTCCTTCATGAGTGATTCTCTGAGGTTTTTGTAGGTGTCACTGAGTTCCTGCTCACTCATTTCCTTTAGCTTCTTTGCCTTCAGTTCCGGCATTTTCAACATCCTCCTTCATGTCTTTCTCTTCTACTTTCTTGGCAGCCTTCTTCCTGGGTTTTGCTGGTGTTTTCTTCTCTGCTGCTTTCTTCTTAGGTTTCTCAGTGGTCTCTGCCTTCGGCGCTTTTGGAGATCTTTTCTTCTTTTCTACAACCGGGATCTCCGGGGCGAGTGCCTTCCCTGTCTCAGAAGGAATCTCAACCTTGGCAGGGGCTGCGGTGAGCTTATCTATGTCGATCTTGTTTACATCAATCTGATCTGGTAACTTGTAATCCGAATCAAGTATCCTAACGGATACCCCGATAATTCCAAGTTTTAGCTTGGCCGCTGAGAACCCATATTTCATCCCAATTCTTCCGGGCTCACCGGAATACTTGATTGAGCCTGATATGAATTTCTGAGACCTCGCCCTTTCGCCCGAGATCTTTCCGGCTATCTTTATGAGAACGCCTTTTGCGTTGCTGTCAACCGTCCTGCGAAGAGTTGTATTTCCTGCCTTTCTGTAAGACCAACCCTTCTCGAGAGATATTGCGATTTTCTTTGCGACAATCTGAGGATTCAGATCGGGATCAGTAACTTCCTTGACTTCAACCTGCGGGGTTTCAACGCCAAACTTTTTCTCCAGGGTTGCAGTGATTTCCTGTATCTTGCCTCCACGTCTTCCGATTACCAGTCCGGGTTTATTGACGAAGAGCGTTATATTTGTGCCGAACGGGGTTCTCTTCATCTCCATGCCCCCGAAACCGGCACTCTCAGTCTCCTTCTTGATGTATTCAGAAACAAGGAGTTTCTTTACTGACTCCGATATGAATTTTCTCTCTTTCACTCTTTTACCTCCTCTACTACAATTTCTATGTTAACAAGATCACGATCAAGTCCGCCGGCTCTTCCATAGGCCTTTGGCGTATAACGCTTGAGCATCCTTCCCTTGGTTGCGGTCAGGTGAATGATATGAAGTTTCTCCAGGTTCAGGTTCTTGAACTCTGCATTGGCTTCAACGTTGTCGACTGCCTTCCTGAATATCTTCAGGGCTCTTACAGGGTATCTACCTGGCCCAGATCCTCTTCTGTGAGACACACTGTCAAGGTATCTGAAGTATCTTACGGCTTTTTTCTTTTCAATGGCGGCGTCTATGGCGTTCTTTGCCTTTTCAAGCGTCATTCCTCTCAGATAATGAGCTATGTTGATAGAATCCTTCAGTGAAATATTTGCCTCAATTATGCGCGCCTTCGCGCTCTGTTCCGGGAAATTCAAAGTTGAGTATCCTTTCATGTTGATCACTTCAGCGGCATAAACTTGGACGACCTGGTAGCTCCAACACCAGGACCGGAGTGCTTGACCGGTTTTCTTGTCTGCGCAAATTCGCCTAGGTAATGACCCAGCATTTCCTGTCTTATTTCAAACTTGACATATGAATTACCATTGTAGACCTCCACAACCTTGCCAACATATTTCGGAACGATGATCAGATCTCGAACATGTGTCTTCACGTTCTTTTCTTCTCCGCAGAGATTATCATGAGCAGCCTTCTGATCATGGTTCATCTCTCTCGTAAGCGTTCTTCTGGCCCTGCTAGGCATTATTCCTATGACATCCTCGTCGCTCAACTTGAGCAACTCCTCCATGGAAAAGCCCCTGTAAGTGAATTCTCTTGTTCTGCCAAGGATGACCTTCTGTGACTTTCGTGCCTTTCTCTTAATTGACTTGACTGAAGCCTGTTTATTTACCGGCATTACTGTTTCCTCCTCTGCGGTGATAAGCGGCCTACCTTTCTTCCTGGCGGCGCGCCTCTCCCTACTGTGCTGGGCCTACCAACATGCTGGTGATTTCCTCCACCATGTGGATGGTTGATCGCATTCATGGCAACTCCCCTGACCGAGATAGGCCTCTTTGCCTTACTTCTGTAAAAGTGAACGGAATTTCCGGCCTTCAGAACAGGGCTGTCCCTGGCACCGGACCCCGCAACTGATCCTATCGTTGCGAGGCATGAAGGATGGAATGATCTCATTTTGCCGGAAGCGAGCTTCAAAGTGACAGTCTCGGCATGGCTGACGACAAGTGCACCTGATCCGGCAGTGCGGCAGAACTTTCCTCCATCACCCGGCTGGCTCTCTATATTGTAAACAGTGGACCCGTCAGGTATCATTCCAAGTGTTGTTGTAGATCCATCCGATGTGCCTGATCCAGGGCCTACTGATACTTCCTGTCCAACGTGAGCTCCATTGAAAGCGATCTGATAGCCGGATACATTATCTTTACGAATTACAAGCAGGGGAGCGTTTCTCCCCGGAGCATGTATGATGCCTTTCACGCTGTATTTTCCCTCACCAAGGTGTACTGGTTTCGAAACATGCCTGTGGCTTGGGCTCCTGTAAACAAGACCGCCTTTTCCTCTTCTCTGTGGTATGATATGCTTTCCCATTTTAATTCACCTAGAATAATCCTATCCTTCCAGCCAGGTCATCCGCTGAAAACTCTTCCTTTAGCTTGACAATTGCCTTTTTGCCATTCTTTGTTGTCATAACCCTTATGCTCTGCACCTTTACCTTGTAAAGATCCTCAACCTCTTTCTTGATATCGGCTCTTGTTGCTTTGCGGTGCACCATAAATACGATCTTATTTTCGCTCTCGGTCATCAGCATTGTCTTTTCAGTTGCAACCGGGGCATATATAACTTCCTTGATGCTCATCTCTTTACCTCCTCTATGCTGTTTATTGCTGATCTGGTGAAAATAGTCAACCTTCCAGGGTTTCCGCCCGGAGCAAGCTTGGAAATGCTGAGTGCTGATACTTTTGAGACCTCCACGCCTGGAAGTCCCCTGAAAGCAGAAAGATCCTCCTCCTTGCTCTCAACCAGAAGTATTCCTACGGGTTTCTTGTATCTCCTTCCTCTCATCTTTCCCCTGCCCGCTCGTACTTTCTTTCCCTCCTTTGCTCTTGCAATCTCTCCTCCTATTCCTATCGTCTCCAGAAATACGAGTGCATCCTTTGTTTTCTTTATCCTGTCAACTGAATTATCAACAACTACGGGAAGCGTCAGTTCCTCAGGAACAGAATGCCCTCTCGAATTTACAAGCTCCCTACTAGCCGTAGAGGAAAGAGCCGATCTTCTTGCGAGAACCCGCTCCTTCTTGTTAATCTTCACATACAAATTCTTGTTTGACCTCGGTGAATGGGCACTTCTTCCTCCAACCATGCTCGCAAGTATGACTCCTCTCGAGCCACCTGCAACTCTTGGGAGTCTTGCTATACCGTGATTTGCACCGACATTTTGACCAACCCTTCTCATACCTGCGAAAGGGCTGCTGCCGTAAGGCTGCCTTTTGCTCAGCGATATTGCCCTGAAAGCCCTTTTAATGAGGTCTTTCCTCACGGGTTCTCCAAACAGTCCAGGCAGATCAATTTCTCCAGTTACTTTTCCATCATTTGAATATACATTGCACTTCAATTTAATCACCCTGCTTAGATTCAACAGAGATATAAGATAGCGTGATTTTCTCGGCTGTGGTTACTCTCTGCCTTGCGGCGTCTCTAAGCTTTATCAGCCTCTTCGAAGGACCGGGCACCGATCCATGAAGTAAGACATAATCATTCCTTACAAGACCGTATCCAACGAAACCTCCCTTTGGGTTAACGCCTTCAACTTCAGTCTTTTGTCCTATCTTTAGAACCCTCAGGTTATATGCAGTTCTTTGCTGGAATCCCATCTGACCTGCCTGTGGAACAGTGTTCCTTACCCAGTCCGGATGCCATGGACCCAGCGTACCGATCATTCTTCTGTGTTTCCTGTTCTTCCTGGGAAGAAGCTTTACTCCAAATCTTTCAACATGACCGGTAAATCCTTTTCCCTTCGTAACGCCAATTGCATCAATGAACTGGCCTTCCTTCGTAAATTCAGAAAACATCAATTCTTTCCCAAGCTTTGATTCTGCAAACTTGATCTTGTCAGCTATGCTTCCACCTGCTACATTGACTTCAAAGATATCAGGGGTCTTGCTTGGGACTCCTGTAGCTGTAGATGGATTCGTAGCTACTACTAGGCGGACTTCATCAACTAGATCCACCATATTTTCATTATATCCATTTGTAGTTTTCTCTCTCTTGTTTAATACCCTAAAAATATCTTCATCTAGTTTTTCAGCCCAGTGTTCAGCTGCGACCTTAAGGCCATCAATTGAGTCGCTATAATATCTGACGGCTAAAGCCCGTAGCGGTGGAACCTCTATTACAGTAACTGCACTGACTATGCTTTGTCCAGCGGTTACACTGCTCTTCCTGTAATCAAGCATTTCGACATGGGTCATTCCAACCTTGTATCCCGCGAAGCCCTGTATTCTGGGTGTGCCGCTTACTTCAGGCCAAGACCTGATCCTTCCTGCGGGTGACTTTGCTCTCTTCCTGGGATAATACGCTGTAGACCCTCTTCTAGAGTGATGTGGCGTTGCCATACGTTTTTCATTCCATTAAACCGTTACACCGATGTGGCCGGGGAAAACTTGTGTTGACCCCCGCTCAATAGGGTTGCCATTATGCATTGCCCTTGATGTATGGTTTGCAGCGGAGTAGGTTAGAAACATATATAAACATTATTTTACAAAGAAATTGTCTTAGCTCTTTGCAGTCGGCATAGATATCATGAGGAGATAAACGTTGGTGATATTGCCTCCTGACATTTGTTCAACCGTTCAGTTGATCTTTGGCAACAAAAGAATTCAATCATTATTTCAGGAAAGGAAACAATGTATCACAATCAAGCGATCTTGCTTTATTTTTGCAGACATTCGTACCAATTTCAATGATTTATTCTAGTGATACAATTTAATAGTTTAAAACGATTAGAGTAATATTATAAGTATACAGTAGTCTTACTTTGCTGGAAGAGAGAATTAATGGTCGATGTAAAAAAAGAGGAAGAAACTGACGAAAGTCGGATGCAATACCGGTACAAGACCGGCTCAACCGAGGAGCAGGCAGAGAACGATGATTCTCTTTCTAAATACTTGAAAGAGGCAGAAGCAGAACCTAACAATGCTTCCGCCCATAACAACCTTGGTGTTGCGCTCTTCAACCTTGGAAGACATGCTGAGTCGGTTAAATCTTTCGACCGGGCTATAACATTAAACCCAAGCGAGGGGACATATTACTATAACAGGGGGCTCGCCCACTATAACCTCAACCAATCCGAAGAAGCACTGGCCGATTTCAACCGGGCCATAAGAATCTCCCCAGGTGAACCCAACTACCACTACAACAAGGCCATTCTGCTGCATGATCTGGGCAGAACGGAGGATTCCCTCAAGGAATTCAACGAGGCAATCAAGCTTAATCCAAGGGACCCGGATTATTACAATGACAGGGCAAACGTGCTCAGTGAACTTGGCAAGTTTGACCAGGCCCTGCAGGACTACAAGGACGCAATCGAACTCAACCCAAGGGATCCTGGATATCATGATAATAAGGGAACTGCGCTGTTTAACGCTGGAAGGGTTGACGAAGCAGTAAGAGAATATCGGGAAGCGCTTAAGTTAGATCCATATGATCCTGCCATACATACGGATTTTGCCGTCGTTCTTACGAGGCTCGGCAAATATGAGGAAGCCCTCTGGGAATACAATGAGGCTGTAAAACTCAATCCTGACGACCCGGAACTCAAATTTGAAAGGGCCCTCGTGCTGGAGAAAATAGGGAAACCGCTTGACGCTCTGAAAGAACTGGATGAGGCACTAGCAGTATCCGCCAACAATCCACAATTTGTGATAGAAAAGGCCAGGCTTCTCCAGAACCTGAACAGGATAGAAGAGGCCTCAAAGGCATACAAGCAATCAATAGACCTTGGTCTGGGTTCGGCAGAAATACATTATAATTATGGGCTGCTTCTTTATAAACTGGGAGATTTCAAGCAGGCACTTACAGAATTCGAGACCTCTCTTAGCTTGAAAGACAGCGTTGATGCAAGGATAAACAAAGCCTTCTCGCTGGTAAAGGTCGGAAGAACTGACGACGCAATCAGGGAGTTTTCAAGGGTTCTTGCTACCGAGAAAAACAATCCTGATATATATTTCGAGCAAGCTCGACTTAATTATGATGCGAACAGGCTGGATGTTGCACTTGATTCTATAACCAGGGCAATATCGCTCGATTTCGAGAATCTGGAATACCACTACTGGAAAGCAAAGATACTCCGTGAATCGGGGAACCT
>JAKACH010000004.1 GCA_021821635.1 Thermoplasmata archaeon
TCGTGAATGCTGTGACAGGCGCTCCCCTTCGCTCAGTGCCAAAAAACGGGAATGAAATAACGTATTTACCTTCGTTGAACGCCGCCAGGGCAAGTATTTTAGAAGCTGTGACCGCCCCCTGGCCACCCCTTCCATGAAAACGTATTTCAAACAAGATATCACTAATAGATCAAGCCGCTGCGTTTAATTACCAATGATGCTTATATATTCGGAACTTTCACACATAATGGTCAATATAAATAAGACCTTGAATCAGTGGAATGAGCAGGAATTGATTGTTGCCTTCATCTCTACATATCGTTATCTGCTTTGGATTTCTTATTCGCGCCACGATCAGGATTGGTCTTTCGTTTTTTGCCGTAACCCGATCCACCTGGAGTGAATATGATTACCTCATCGCCTGGAGCCAGGTCTGCTGTAAACTTGCTTGGATATCTCCTCTTCTTGCCTTCATGTGTTATGTAAACCATACCGGTTTTCCCGCTCTTTCCTCCAGCAAGTGCATATGGCGGGTTTACAAACCGGTCTGCAAGCACGGAGATGGTGCATGCTTCGTTCGCAATAAAGGAACGTATGATGCCGTCTCCGCCTTTCCATGCTCCTGTACCGCCGCTGTTTTTCCTGATTTTATATGAAGTGAAGAAAATAGGGTATTCACGCTCCGCGACTTCAACTGGCGTATTCATCGTATTCGTCATATTGCTGTGCACGCCTGATTCACCATTCCTGCCCTTGCCTGCTCCGTTGCCTCCTCCAATCGTCTCATAATATGACCAGAATTTACCTTCACCTCTTGGCCCTCCCATCATCACGTTGAACATTGTTCCTGAGGATGCGGATGGTATCTCAGTACCGGCACTTTCGCTGAGTGCATGGTGGACCACGTCGGCTATTCTCTGAGTTGTCTCAACATTTCCTCCCGAGACAGGGAGGGGTCTTTCTGGATTCAGCAAGGATCCCTCGGGAGCATTAACTTTCAGTATTGAATAAAGCCCGTCGTTTGTGGGGATTTCACTATTCATAGCGCTCCTTACTGCATATGCTACTGCGGAGAATGTTACTCCCTTCACTGCATTGAGGGGTAGTTCCAAATCGGATGAGCTACCGGAAAAATCCGCAGTTATGCTATCATTTGAAATATCCAGACGAAGTTTCAAAAGGATTGATGAATTGCCTGCCTCAAGCGTATCGGTTGCATAAAATGATCCCTGTTTCCATCCTGATATACCGGAGAGGGCAAGTTTTCTTGAGTGCTTCATAGCCTCCTTCCATCCGTGTAAGACAGACTTTGTGCCGTATTCATCCATCATCTCCATGATCCTTCCAATTCCAGCCCTGTTTGCTGCAATCTGTGCATTAATGTCACCTAATGCTGTGGACGGTTCCTTGAAGTTGGAGAGAATTATAGAGAGGATCTCGGAATCTATTTTCCCATTCTTTACAAGTTTTACTGGTGGTATAATCATGCCCTCCTGGAAGAGATTCTTTGCGTTTGGATTGAGGCTGCCGAATACGGGTCCGCCAACATCAACAATGTGTGCTTTATTCACCACATAAGCACATATCAACTCTTCATGATAGACAGGCGCCATCAGCATTACATCATTCAGGTGTGTTCCTGTAATATAAGGATCATTTGTGAGCATCATATCTCCTTCTGACAACTCAGTGCGATTGGATCTGACCCACTTCAATAGGTTCATAGATCCGATCTTGAAAGAACCCAAATGCACAGGTATGTGTTCAGCCTGAGCAGCTATTCTTCCGGATCTATCGAGTATGGCGCAGCTGTGATCCATCCTTTCCCTGATGTTTGGTGAAATTGCAGATCGTTTCAACGAAATGCCCATCTCTTCCGCTATAAACTGTGAGGTCTTTCCGATCAGTTCCCAGTCTTTTATCATTTATGCAGCACCATTCTTATCTCTCCGTGAGAGCCAATCGTTGAGGACCAGCCTGTCGGGATAAGCGTTGTAGTTCCAGGCTCGTCGATCATTGCCGGACCCTTGACAGCCACTCCAGAAGGTAAAGAATCCCGGGAATAGACGGGTAAAGAATGCCATTTGCCTGACTCTCTCGCCTTCCTGGTGTGTGATTCCTTTTTTATCGCGCTCATTCTTTCAAATCCAGGTTTCTCTCTTGATCTGGTGCCGGTGACCCTTATTGCAGATATTTCGACCTCGCGTTGGAGTGTAAAGCCATAAGTTGAACTGTGAAGGGTTTCAAAGTCTTCCTTTATTTTTGCCATTGAAACTGAAGAGACAGGAACTGAGAGATCGGTACCCTGGCCTTTATATCTGCAGTCTGCGCTTAAAGAGATTGCAATGTCATCTCCCAATTGACTTATCTTAACAGTAAGTCTCGCATAATCCGCTTCCAGATCTGACGGATATGCCATAGATTCTTCATATTTCCAGTCCGCTTGGACTAATCCAATTGCACTGAATTCAGCAGGGGTTGTAGGAATAATTACCTCCGTTGAACCGAGCAATTCTGCTACCCTTGCAGCGTGCTGTGGACCTGCTCCACCGAAAGCATATAGTACGAATCCCCTCGGATCAAGGCCACGCTCATAAGTTACCAGGCGGATTGCTCTTGCCATTTCCAGGTCGGCAAGAGAAATAGCTTTCTCTGCGACCATGACCGGATCGCCAAGCAGCGAAAGCGATTTGATCGATTTTTCCTTATCCAACATGATTGTTCGGCCTGGACTTTCTCTGCTAATATAGCCAAGAACCAGGTTTGCGTCCGTAATTGTAGGTTGCTCTCCGCCGAGTCCATAACAGGCAGGACCTGGATCGGATCCAGCGCTTTGTGGGCCAATGTTTAGGATTCCAGCATCGTCTTTCCAGATAACTGTTCCTCCACCTGCCGACACCTCGGCAATATCGACAAACTGTGTCCTGACAGGGTAACCTGTTCCCTTTATCATCCTGCCATGATTGGATGATCCACCGACTTCGTACTCCCCTGTTGTTGCTATACTGTTTGCAACTATTGCGCTCGCCTTTGCAGTCGTACCTCCCATATCGAAACTTATTACATTCCTGTCCCCGATAGCTTTTGCAAATTCATTAGCTGCTATTACTCCGGCTGTGGGACCAGATTCTATTATCTTTATTGGCCTGCTAATCACCTCATGTAGCTTCATGAGACCGCCTGAATTGGACATCATGTTTATCTGCCTGCAGCCAAGTTTGCTCAGGCTTGTGGAGAGTTTATTCAGGTAATCGGTCATGATCGGGGATAATGCAGCATTCACAACAGCAGTAGATGTACGTTCGAACTCCCTCGGTTCTGCCGATATCTCGGAAGAGAGGGACACGTGTTCAAACTTCTTTCTTAGAATTTTACCGGCAAGGACCTCGTTCCTTGGGTTCAGGTATGAATGCAGGAAGCTTATGGCAATTGCATCAATTTTCCGTAAGTTGAGATCCAAAACAATTTTTTCGAGCGCTTTAGGGTTCACTGCCCTGATTACTTTTCCATCCGGCCCAATGCGCTCATCAACCTCGTAGCGCAACTTCCTCATGACGATTGGCACCGGCTTCCTGAATCTCAGATCATAAATGGAGGGCCTGTTCTGCCTGCCAATCTCTATAACGTCAGCAAATCCATTGGTTGTCAGGAGAGCCGTCCTCGGAAGTTCCAGGTTATGCTGTCCAAGAATTGAGTTTGTCGCGATAGTTGTTGCATGTATAACTTCATCAATATGGTCAAGACCCGCCAATCTGATGCCTTCAATCACGGCGTCAGCAGGCGCCCTGACGGAAGTAGGAATTTTAAAAGCTTTCTTGATCCTGTTACCTTGCATAATCACTATATCTGTAAAGGTGCCCCCTATATCGACAGAAATTGTTTGTTTCTCCATATCGTTACTACGCATTCTTCCAGTGGTTCCTTGTCCAAGAGGAGTGCTTTCAGCCAGTAACTTTACCTGCCTCTGCTGGGGCCAAGGATTTCAGTTTTTCAATGGAGAAATCTATATGACTCTTAGGGTCCATCTGAGAATTATGGATACCCCGAATAACCCCATCCTTGTCTATGACGAAGGTCATTCTCGCTGGAATAAGGAATCCTTTAGCGCCGTACGCATCCCTGATCTTCCTGTCCCTGTCACTTAAGAGCGTGAACTGAAGCTTGTGATGATCCTTGAATGATTTCTGCTTCTCCTCAGTGTCGGAACTTACACCCAGCACCACGGCACCTAGCTGCTTGATGGAGTCCCAGTTATCCCTGAAGCATTTTGCTTCTGCTGTGCAGCCAGGTGTTTCCGCCTTTGGGTAAAAATATAGGACAACGGCAGAATTACCCTTGAAATCTGAAAGACTGATCTTTTTTCCAGTCTCATCTGTTCCGGTAAATTCCGGTGCTTTATCTCCTTCCTTGAGTACCATGGAACAACATGTGAATTCGTTAAATAAAGACTTGCAGGCTACAATCAGGATCTTAGGATTTCACTGACCCGGTTTCATGGAAAGCACGGCAATTGCAGCACCGATAGAAGCAACAGCTATCAAGCCCAGCGAAATTGCAGATACATAAGCAGACTCTGTAAAATGCGTAGTAATCAGTGTAAATGGTGGTATTAGAGCCTGAAGAACAGATGTTATGGCAAAACCACTAACTCTTGATGCCCGGAAGAAGAACAGGTAAGCCACACCCATTGATGTTACTCCTGTTACCAGGAGAGAAAGGACCGGCAGGAAACCGATAGAGGAGGGAGCTTGGTGGAAAATTGCCAGCCCGACTGCAAGTGAGACGATCCCTGGCCAGAAAAATGTTCCTGCGAGTGCATGGAATGAACCTTTTACTGTGATCAGCATGTTCAGGGTTAGAAAGAGAAATGGGACAGCAAGCATCACACCAAACAGCAGAGCGGCACCTAGAATTCCCTGGACAGTTATAGTCTTGCCATATGCAACCAGCAATACAGATGCAGGTATCATTATTGCCAGAGATAAAGAAAAAATCCTGTAATCCAGCTTCATTAAGTTTATTCTCAATGCAATCGAGAGAGCAGGCGACAGGATAACATCGCCAAAAAGCACTGCGATCGTCGTAATGACTGAACCATTATGCTCTGTCGAAAGGATGATGAGGAACTGCTGCACGAAATAAAGTGCCCCCGTAAACATGACTCTTCTATCAGTGAGAAAAGAGAGCGATTTTGTCTTAAGGAATAGCGGAACTATAAAAATAAAGGAACCGGCAAGCGATGGGATCGCAAAAATAATAATCTGGGAGTAGGAGTATGCGTAAAATATCAATGAATAATAAGTGGACCATATAAACGCGGCTGATATTGCAAAGGCCGACCCAACAGCCAGTTCTATCTTCGTATTGCCATCGGAATCACCATGAAGCTATAAATGCTTCATTCCTGATCCAAAAATGTCGTCGTCAGTTTCAAAGATCTGGGAAGTATTGTTTATTTTAGCATGTTGCATTACTTACCCGTGGCTCTAGAGCGAGTGAGAGGTTTCAGGGATATTTACCCGGAGGACAGTGAACCCAGGAAGCGTATTTTTGAAGTTTCCGAGAAGGCAGCAGAAGTCTTTGGCTTCAGGAAGATAGAAATGCCTTCTGTGGAACACATGGATCTTTACAGGATCAAGTCCGGCGATGAGCTTGTGAGCCAGTGTTTCACGTTTCAGGACAAGGGAGGAAGACAGATCACGCTTACGCCAGAAGCAACACCGACGGTAGTCAGGATGCTTACGTCAAGGAAGGATATCTCAAGGCCGGTAAGATGGTATAGCTTCCAGAAGTACTGGAGATATGAGGAACCCCAGGCGGGAAGACAGCGGGAATTTTATCAGTTCAACGGTGACATCTTTGGGCCAAGTTCCGCTGAAGTCGATGCAGAGGTCATTGGTCTTGCCGCATTTATTCTGAACAATCTGGGACTAAATGGTCATTACAGGATACTCATAAACGATAGATCCATTATGGAGCGTGTCCTTCTTGAGAATGGCATAAAGGATGTTACAAAGGCTTTTGCCATCATAGACAAGTTCAAGAAAACAGACAGGGACCAGTTTTTCCTTGATCTTGAAGAACTTGGAATGCCAAAAGACCGTGTACGTGATTTCTGCAAAATGCTTGAGCAGGTGACACCAATTGAGCTATCGGAGACCGTTATTAAGAATGTAATCCATTATGGTGATAACGATTTACAGATACAGAGATTTCTCAGGTTATCCAAAATTCTTCCCGCGTATTCCGCTGACACTTTCTTCCTGGATCTCTCTACTGTCAGGGGACTTGCTTACTACACCGGTGTGGTATTTGAGGCATTTGATGTGGAAGGAAAGTTCAGATCCATTCTCGGTGGAGGAAGATATGACAACCTTGCGGAACTCTATTCGGGCCAGAATATACCGGCAGTGGGGTTCGGGATGGGTGATGCAATCCTCGAGATGCTGTTAAAGCACACAGGCCTTTTTGGATACGATAAAAAAGAACAGAAATTCTACGTTGCAACACCAGATACGACATACTATGCTCATGCTGTCACACTTGCAACGAAGATCAGATCTAGCGGGATCCCAGCCCACCTGAATATAAATGAGAGAAACATGGGATTGCAGATAAAGGAGGCGAACAAGGAAGGCGCAACTGATCTGATTGTGCTGGGGAAGCAGGAATTTGAATCGAATAATCTGACATGGAAAAAGCTTGACTCCGGAAAGCAGATCAGCATTAGGCATGATTCCTTTCTTGATCTCCTCACTAAACGTGGAATCGGCGAGGTTGTCTTCCCGGATTCCTAGTTTACCCGACCAGGAGATGAACAGAATGCGCCACATATCATTGTAATAGGCTCTTGCAGATCTCGTTTGCCTTAGATAAATCCGATTGAGTATTCACGTTGAAAAATGCTCTCTTTGAGAACAAACCAGAATCTATGGCGACAAAACCTGATTTACGTAGCATAATGCGAAGGTTACTTCCAGTTTCTAATGGACCGGAGTAAATGGCAAAGAGTGGTTCCATTTTTCCATCCTTGTGAACAGGCATAATGGATTCTCCGGAGAAATGGGATAAGAGGACATTCAGGTCCCCTACTGTGAAGAAAGGCATATCTCCAGCAATAAGCATGAATGAGTCATTTTTCAAGCTCAACTCATGAACAAGCTGCATGATGTTTTCTGAATTATCCTGCTTATAGGGAAAAGGAAGATCAATTTTTGATGAAATTACGACTTCCCCTATCTCGCTGAGCTTTTCTCTTACGATATCCAGCATTGGTCTGCCGCAAATTTTCATCAGGTGCTTACCTGGCAGTCTTTCAGATGCCTTGACTGGAATATATGCGATCATGCCTCTTGATCTCAAAACTCAATGTTAAACATGCTGCACTGGAGACAAAATCATAAACCAATATACATTATGCATTTGTGATCCTCGAACATACTCGTGATGCGCAGAAGATTTGCATAACAGGGTCTATCATGAAATACAAGATTTCCCTGTTTAAAAAGCCTGCTTTAAAACAATTTAGTGCAGGGTTGGGAGGTGGAATCCATTAGCGAGATACGACAGCAAATGAACCGTTTTGTAAACCTGATAGGATATCAGGAGGCAATAACCAGGATCAGTAAATACAAATGGAATCCTGTTGGCGATGTAACAGCAAATGTTTCTGGCAGCCTTGGTATGATATCTACTGAAGATATATTTGCGAAGATGCCGCTTCCTACTCGTGTACGAAGCCTGGTTGACGGATACGCCATCAGATCTCTTGACTCTACCGGGGCAAGCGCAGAAAACCCGATTCATTTCAAGATAATAGGTAGAAAAGAGGCAGGGAGTGGAAAAAAATTAAACATTTCAAGTGGAGAATGCGTCGAAATATATACTGGAGCTTCGCTTCCTAAAGGCTGCGATGCAGTGATAATGGCAGAATATGCTTCCACCGTTTCCGGCGGCATTACAATCACAGAGGAACTATCTCCGGGAACGAATGTATCGAAAGTCGGGGAAGACATTGAGAAGGATTTCCAGATCATTCATAAGGGAGATCAGATAGGAAGTTTTCATATCACAGCTATGCTTTCGACAGGAACATCAAAGATAAGGGTGAAGAGGACGATCAATGTTGGAGTCTTCTCTACTGGAAATGAATTATTCAGTTCTTCTGCCGACAGCATTAAGAATACAGCCGAAACTGCAGTCAAGACCTTCTTTGAATCCCCATTCCTGAAAGTTACCAAGCTCGGAAAGTGTCATGACAATGCTGAAGAAATCTCGAAGAAGGTAAAGCACTCTATCGATAGCATGGATGCAATGGTCATAACGGGCGGAACCAGCCTTGGACGCTATGATCTTGTTCCAGAGGCTTTATCAGGAATTGCCGAGACCATCTTTGGCGGTGTCCGGATCAGGCCAGGAAGGACTGCTGCTCTCTATTCGTTATCAGGCAAGCCAGTCTTTTCTGTGTCGGGGTTCCCTTCCTCTGCCATTATATCTCTCTGGCTATTTCTTCCGCACTACATCAAGGCAGTCACGGGCATCAATGACAGTAGTAGAAGGAGGATGATGCAACTTGCAACCGGGTTACATTCAAAAGCTGGTTACACTACTGTCATACCTGTGAGAATTTCGGATAATAACAGGATGAAGATTTCGCCAGTTTCGTCTGGAGGGAGTGTGAGAATGGCCGACATGCTGAAGGCAGACGGGCTTGCAGTTGTTCCAGATAATGTCGAAGGATATCCAGAGAATGAAATCGTGGAAGTTCACGAGGTGCGTTAGGCATGAAAAGCGTATTCAGGAAGCTGGTTGACTTTGACATGGCTCTTTCACTCATCAGACAGAATGTTCCAATTATTCATGAAAATGAAGCCGTTAGTATTGAGGAGGCGGTTGGCAGGATATCAGCAGCAGATATCACGTCCACGAGGGATAATCCTCCATTCAGCAGAGCGACCATGGATGGTTTCGCAGTGAGATCTGCAGAAATTTCAGGCGCTACAGAATCCTCACCTGTCAAACTTTCAGTCGATGGTGATGCATTAATAGGAGAGCCCCAGAAAATTCTTCACTCGGGGAAAAGATGCATCCGAATAGCAACCGGATCCGTAATACCTCTGGGGGCAGATTGTGTCGTCCCTGTGGAGGATTGCATTGATGAGTCCGACAAGGTTCAGGTGAAGGTAAGCCTGGATAGGAGGAAAAATATAGCAGAGGCCGGAAGCGACCTGCCGGAAGGAGGGTTGGCAGTCTCTGCATTCAATGTGATTGGGCCGAGAGAGATTGCACTTCTTACCTCTCTAGGAGTATCTCAGGTTCCGGTCACCAGAAGGATAAGAGTGGCGATTTTTTCAACGGGAAACGAACTGGTATCGCCTGGAAAGACCTACAGCCAGGGAAAGATTTATGATTCCAATTCTTACATGATACAGGCGGAGCTTGCAAACTATTCGATCTTCCGGGTTGAAAGGCTGGGTATTCTGAAGGACACGAGAGAGCTTCTTGACCAGAAGCTGCAAGATACAAGCAAATCGCATGATGTGATAATCCTCTCAGGTGGGAGCTCTGCAGGAAACTTTGACATGGTATATGGGGCAATAGCGGATCTCAAACCAGGAATAATTTTCCATGGCGTAATGGTAAAGCCCGGTCTTCCAACGGTCTTCGGGAAGTCGGGTGATACTGTCATAATAGGGTTACCAGGATTCCCTGTTTCATCATACATGGTATTCAAGACGCTCTTTCTGCATGCTCTTATAAGGATGTCGGGCTGCAATTCGTCTCATCTGTTGGAGAATGTAAAACTGGCGCGCCGCCTGGATCTGGAGATAGGAAAACAGAATCTTATTCCTGTGAGGATAGACCGTGGAGAGGAGATGGCTTATCCCGTTCCAGGTCTCTCTGGATCTATTTCCAGACTGCCCAGCACTGACGGTTTTGTCTCTATTCCCGGTACAACGAAGTATATCGAAGCCCTGGAACAGATAGGAGTTCATAGCTGGAACAGCATGCCGGTCAGTGCACGCACAACAGTTTCCGGAAATATAGATAAATGGAACCTTCCCCAGATCCGAAGCATTTCACCAAGCGGAACACTGCACCAGAAACCGGACGATGAAGCCATTCATTCTGTCATTGAGGGGAGAATCGAAGCGGCTTCATTGCGTGTCCAGGAATCACTTGGCCTGAAACTTGCACTTGAATCTGTTTATGGAATTTCATTAGGTTTTCTCGATACACATGTTGCATCAAGGTATTGTCTTTTTCCGCTATTGGAAGGGGTGGAGATCCCAATTACCCATACATTACCTATAATTGAGAAGGGCGCTATTATCAATGGCCCAAGCCTGGGGTTTCTAAGAAAGATCTCCCTCAGGGATGATGCACTGAACCTGTTTTATTCCAGCATGATCAAAAACGCCGCTCGTTATAATTCAAAGTTACGCGGAGTAAGGAAAATAGACCTCGTCCTTAGGGATGGAAAAGGGTGCCTTTCCGTGAAGCATGCCCACGTTCTTGACATAATACTTTCAATACCTGGATCAGAGGTTGGAAATAGGATTGCCTCTCTGGGTTGGAGAAAGATCTGATAGCCTGTCAATATCCACATTTATGACATTCGGATCAAAACTCAGCCTGAGAAATCTCCTGGAAACCGCAAAGGGTAAATTTGATTTTTGCCTGATCGAGGGTTTCCATGATGAGATCAAAAATATCAGAACATCCATTTCGATCACTCTGATACAGGGTTCCCCGCAGTCAGAAATAAGGATGATTTTTATAAAATCTGATGATGGCTCTTTTGCTGAATTCAATTCTCCCTTGTATATGGAGGAGGCAACCTCATATGCAATTGAAAAAATAGAATGCAGCCCTCATGGTAGATCTTAATTTCCACAGACATTTCATAGAATTCTTTGACCATACGAATATACAGAGATCCTGTCTTCACGGACAAAGCAGGCAAGAGTGAGACCAAGTGTCTCACATGTTTCTATAGCCAGACTGGAAGGTGCCGATATAGAAGATATGATAGGTATCCCAGCAAGAGCCGCTTTCTGAGCTATTTCAAAACCAACCCTACCACTAACCTGAAGAGCAAGATCATGATTGATCAAACCATTTAGCAACATGTAACCCACAATCTTGTCTACAGCATTGTGACGCCCTATGTCCTCTGCCAAAGCCATCAGGTCACCTTGGAGCGAAAAGAGCGCTGCTGCATGAATCCCGCCGGTTTTGGAAAATATATTTTGATGTTCTCTCATAATTTTTGGAAGAAGCAAAATTGTTTCGGCGCGAATTGTACATTCTGATCTCTGCAAACCTGATGTGCGCATGAATATTTCATTGATACTTGCTTTTCCGCATATTCCGCAGCTTGAATTGACAAAAAATTGCCTCTGCATTTCTTTTTGATCTAAGGGAACATCATCTGCAACGAGAACAGTCAGGGAATTTTTTGCCGATACCCCATTGAAATCAATACCTTCGAATCCGAGTATATCGGATCTGGACCGGATTATACCTTCGGAAAATAGAAAACCGGCTGAAAGGTAGTTATCCATGACCGGCGTACGCATTATATACGCAATATGAAAAGGTTCAGATGATCCTTTACGCACCATTATGTCAAGAGGCGCTTCCACCGCAACGCTATCGGTGGTACTGCTGTGCCCGGACATTCCTGTGTATTTTATCACTGATTTGGTTATAGATCCGCATTTAAAATCTCCAGGGATCATTGCTGTTTCCCGCTTGATGTCATCGCGCCGATTGCAGATAGTATGACACGAATACCTGCACTTAAGTCAGGGTCTTTGAGCATTGAATTAATCCGCAGGAGCCCGAGTGGTCGGTCCTTTTTAAAAACATCGGCATTCATCATGGCATCTGCCGCTGTTAGCACCATGCGGCTTATTTTTTCTGGATCCACTCTTGACAGCAGCGTATATATGCTCAATGCATTTTGGATGAACCTGGTATTTTCAGCATTCAGGAGATCTGATGACACTACTTCCAGCACGTCGTCCTTCTGTGACAGTATTGCATTCATCAGGCTCAGGATTCCTGACTTCTTAAACGCAGAGATGAGATCGAGGAGGGATTGAATCTCATCAAAATGCCCCTGAAACACTCCTGCAGCATTAAGTTCCTTTCTCTCATCCTGTTCCTGGACTATTTTATTCGTCATTTTTGCCATATCAATCAATTCTCCGTTGGATCAGAATAGTCGCCCCTTTTCCATTTTCCACCTATATTGATTCCCTTCTGCGGAACAGGGTTTTTGTATCTATGATTATTGCGGGGCAGAGGATTTCCTCTTGCTGCGTCTTCGATTTTCTCTATCCTTACGGAAACCTCCTTGTAGGATGGAGTGTGAGTATCTGGATCCATTGATCTGCTTGTGAGCCTGTTTACGGACTCTTCTCCCGCTCCGTTCATTGGAAGATACAACTCATGCCCTGATACCCTGCCAGTAACAAGAACGCTAGCCTTTGCACTCCCCCATTTCGAGATAATCCTGACCATATCACCAGTTACAATGTTCCTTTCATCTGACAGTTCCTGGGAAATCTCGAGGAATGTGCCAGGGACCTGGGCCCTGATCCCAGTGGTCTTGTAAGTTTCATTCCCTCCATGAAAATGCTCCAGAAGCCTTCCGTTGTTGAGATGCAGATCGTATTTCTTGTCTGTCTTGAGGTTCCGACCCCATTTGACTGGAAAGAACCTTGCTCTCCCGTCCTCGAAGTTGAACCTATCGCCGTACAGGAAAGGTGAATCCTTTCCATCTTCTGAAACAGGCCATTGCAGGCTACAGTATCCCTGCAGGCGATCGTAATTAACGCCGGCAAATATGGGAGCAAGAAGAGCAACCTCATCCATGATTTCCATAGGATGAGAATAGGACCAGCCAGCACCAAGACGATTTGCGATATCCTGGATTATCTCCCAGTCAGGTCTGGTTCCATCCAGTGGTCTCATTACCTGGTAAATACGCTGTATTCTTCTTTCCGTGTTGACAAACGTGCCTTCCTTTTCTATGCTGGCAGATGAAGGAAGCACTACGTCAGCATATTTTGCAGTCTCTGATAGGAACATATCCTGAACAACAAGGAATTCAAGTTTCTCGAGCTGGTCTCGTATGTAGGCGGAATCGGAACCTGTTTCGGCCAGTTCTTCGCCGATTATGTACATTGCCATGATCTCACCATCCTGAATTGCTTCTATGCAGGTGTTATTATCATGCCCGGGAGCATCAGGGATCTTGCAGTTCCAGGCTGCTTCAAATCTCTTCTTTATCTTCTCGTCATCCACGCTCTGGTAACCCGGCAGGAATCCAGGGAGGGAGCCGAAATCGCTTGCACCCTGCACATTGTTATGGCCTCTGAGGGGATATGCTCCCGTTCCCCTGCGCCCGTAATTTCCAGTGACGAGCAAAAGATTTGATATTGCTGTAGAAGTATCACTCCCACTCTGCTGCTGGGTGACTCCCATTGCCCACAATGCAACAACATTTTTTGCATTGTGAATGGATTCTGCAACCCTTATCAACTCATCTCTGCTGATTCCAGTGGTTTTTTCTGCAAATTCCAGCGTAAATGGAGCGAGGCTGCGCCGGTATTCATCAAACATGTTAGTTCGCGTGGAAATGAATTCTGAGTCCATCCAACCCATGTCTATGATGTATCTGGATATCGCGTTAATCCATACCAGGTCCGTACCGGGCTTAGGGTGAATGAAAATATCTGCCCTGCGTGCCATCTCATGTTCCCTGAGGTCCGCAACTATCAATTTCTGGCCTCTAAGTTTGTGCGCCCTCTTCACCCTTGAAGCAATAACAGGATGAGCCTCTGCCGTGTTAGTGCCTATCGCGAGCACCAGATCTGCGATATATATGTCATGAATCGAGCCAGCATCACCGCCATAACCCACGGTTCGCAAAAGACCGGAAGTTGCAGGAGCCTGGCAGAAGCGTGAGCTGTTGTCAATATTGTTTGTTCCAAAAACCTGTCTGGCAAGTTTCTGCATCAGATAGGCTTCCTCGTTTGTTCCCTTCGATGAGGCGATGAATTCTATTGCTTTCCCGCCATAATTTTGACTGATTTCCTTTAGCCTTGAAGCAGCGTAATCCAGTGCTTCCTCCCAGGAAGCTTTCCTGAATCCCTCTTTTTCTCTAATAAGGGGCGCGGTAAGTCTTTCACTGCTATTGACAAAGTCCCAGCCAAATTTTCCCTTAATGCAGGTGGATATGCCGTTTGCAGGAGAGATCGTTTGAGGCTGGACCTTGAGTATATCCCTGCCAACGGTCCACATATCAAAGGAGCATCCAACGCCGCAGTAAGTGCACACCGTCTTTGTTTTCTTTATTCGACTTTTCCTGAGCTTTGCCTCGATATTGCTGATGGCCATTACTGGCTTCATCCCGATCTCCGGCTCAAGGCCCTTGACAACCTCAATCATTCTGCTCTTGGTCGCCGCAGGAAGCCCGGTAAGGTATCCAGCCTTTCCGATCATACCTTTCTCCATCAGTGCATTTACGGGACATACTGTTACACAATGCCCACATGATACACAGGAAGAGTCGTTGATGCTTACGCCGTTATCCCAGACAACCCTTGGGCGATCAAGAGTCCAGTCGATGTGTATGGTCTCGTTAACCTCTATATCCTGACAGGCTTCGACACAGCTTCCACAGAGAATGCACTGATCCGGGTCATAAATGTAGAAGGGATTAGTGATATCGACATTGTAACCTTTTCTTGAGAACGGGTATTTCTGAAAATCAATTCCAAGATCGTGTACAGTATTGTGTAAGGAGCAATCACCATTGTTGTTTTCACATACAGTGCAATACATGTCATGGTTGCGAAGTATTTTCTGGGTCGCTTCAAAACGGAGATCATTCAACCTGGTGGAAGATGTCTGAATGATTGAACCTTCGGCAGGCTGTGTCGAGCATGCTCGCTTAATTTTGCCATCCACTTCAACGAGACAGGTATCGCAACTCTGAAGCGGACCTAGAGCCTCGTTATAACATATATGAGGTACCTGTATTCCAGCAGACAGAAGGACCTGCAAGATAGTCTGTCCATTCATAACATCAAGCTCTTTTCCGTCAATTTTGGCGGTTACTCTCTTTTCAGACATCCTTACACAAACCACAGGTCAGGTTGCAATACCGGGATAAAGGTAAAACCCCCCAAGGAAAAGTAACAGGTTTGTGTATTTAATTTTTAACGAATATATCATCCAAAAGAACTGACCAGCAAATGGATCTAGGTATTATGCATAACAGGCATCCTGCATATATCATGTCCTAAATATTGCACTACAAGTAGCCAGTTACTGTCGAACGCATATAATAGCCAAAAATTTATTAATATAACAACATTCGCTGAATAGAAATGTCTATTGCGTTCGTCCTTGTAAGTACAGTACCTGGAAAAGAGATAGAAGTTTACAATAAGATTTCAGGCATCAAGTACGTCGTTGAGGTCCATCCACTTTTTGGTGAATATGACCTGATTGTCAAGATAGACGCAAGCGATTTCAGCGAACTTGGCAAGATAATCATTGAGAAGATTAGAACAATAGAAGGCGTTATAGACACTAAAACATTAACGGGAATCAAGCTATGAGGTTGGAATAAATATGACAGTTTTTATTTGGCAATGGGATGTATTTTTTGGAGTTGTACTTGCGCTTCTTGCTATAACCTTGGTAGTACTAGGAATTCTTACTGCTTACTTCGGCAGTGGCAAGAGCAGGGCAGTTGGAGTAGTACTTCTGGTAGTTGGGCTTGTGGTTGGTATTATAACCATATTCACAAAGAACCTGATTGGATTGAACAGTGGAATACTGCAGACAATTGTTATTCCTACTTTCTTCTACGTCATAGCATCTGTTGTCGGCGTTGCAATAGGGCTTCTCATATTCCTTGGCGCCATAATGAAAACCTGATGCGCCCAGGTTTCGAGAATGCAAAAATAAATCAAATTATTTTATATTCCTAACACCTCAATTTTTTAGGGTATAATGCATAGTATTCTTTAGTAGTCCATATTTTACTGGCTGATATAACAGAATCCTTTATATCTGTGTACACGTCATTACTTTATAAATTAATTTGACATCATATACGTGGAATTTGTTTATTTCTTGCAGGTTCCCATATCGAATCTAGAAAGTATACAATGATGAAGGTTTCTATTGACATTTTTTCCGGATTATCCCGAATTAGCTGGAATGATCAATCGGTTAGAACACTCTCAGTTGATTAAAATGGTGAGTAATGAATAAGTCTACGCTGCATAAAGCATATAATAAAATTAAGCGAACATAGCCCAATTTCAATCCCTATTCACGGTTCTCTTGTCAGATCATAGACGACGTATCCCCAGGCGATGAAGTCGTAATCTGGTGGAATCTGGAAGTCATACATTGTGTAATTTCCATTTGAAAGTGTTATGCTTGTTACCTTTACATATCTGCCAGTAAAGGCATCATATATCCTGTCCTTGGTTGTGAGGTTCTGTGCCTGCACGTAACCCTGGCTTGTGAGTATTGGTTGGTATGCAGAAGTTTCGAGGATTCCATTTATAGTGTACATTCGGGAATGATTGCTTACGTATGTGTCAAGAACCTCTTCCTTCTGGTATGCATGCGTTGTAACATTGTAAGCAAGAACATAGTCTCCTGGCAGTACGTACTGTGCCTGCATGTATGTGTAGTTGGCCATGAGTATCTCGGTGGTTGCGTTGACGCAGCCTGATCCGCCACCACCTCCTCCACCCCCCGAGGGCGCACTAAACGATATTCCTTTAGTAAAAGAGTTACCGCTAACCGTAATGGATCCTGATGATGGGCTAGGATTGTAGCTATTGCTTGCCGAGACAGAGAAACCGAAAACCCCATTAGGTTCGGTAAAGGAAATAGAGGTTCCAGTAGACGATTTCAATTTGCCGGCCACATCCACCGTCCATTGAGTGTCTGAGGGAAGGCCGGACTCCGAGAAAGTAACAGTGTAGCTAGCAGTTGAATAAAAAGAGATAGAAATGGTGGAGATTGAATTGGATGGCTCGAGTTCAACTGATCCTGAACCTGAAGATGAGGAGTACCCAGTCGACCATGATGAATAGCTGAAGGTAGTTCCGCCGCTGCTGAACTCCTCCTCAAATGATATTAGATCTGCTGACGATGCTTTCATGACGCCATTAACGCTAACAGACCATGGATTACCATTTACGGAGCCACCATTGTTGAAGTTAAGTGTACCCACATTGAAGATTATGCAACTGGAGGAACCATGATCATTTGGCGCAGACGAAAGAAAGCATGTCTCCTGGCTGAAACCCTTCAGAGATACTGCATAAGTATCACCAGGTTGGGCATAGAACTTGAAATCTCCCTTTGAATTTGTTGGAACGCAGAACGACGAACAGATGTATTCAGGGTAAGGTACACTTGTTCTTTCGCAAGATTGTTCAATGTGGACTCTGGCGTTGCTGTCGGGACAACCATCGTTTCTCACCACACCGGAAAGAGTGTAAGCAGGTACAATAGGTATCTTCAAGCTTGCGTTCATAACTGGAATTCCTGATGCCACACATTCCTGTGGAGAACAGTATGAGGTACCATTAATTGTGATATGCCCAGAATTAGAAAAATCGAAACAAGGAATACAAAGTACAATATCTTCTTGCGAACTATAATAGCTGGTAAAATTGCAATCAGGTATCTTTTGTCCGTTTATGCAGACCGCCCTTGCTGTCAGGCTTCCGTTATCGACGAAGAAGTTCTGCCATAACGTGGAATTAGAAGTTGTTGTTCCCAACAGGTCACTGGATGACGAGGCTGTAGTATATTCATAATTCAATATCGAGTCGCCTGTACTCATCATGGCGTATGCCATTCCTATGTCTGCAATATCTAAACCCGGAACAAAAGCCATGGCTGCCAGTGCGAGTCCCCCGATGCTTATATAGACTGGAATCAGGTTATTAGATTTATCATTAGTTGTACCACTTGTATTCATTCCCCCGTCTACATTTCTGCATACAGACATCAAATTCTTGACAGTAGGTCCAAGTCCCCAAACTGAAGAGGATATATGATTATACCAGATAGAATCAAATCGTTTCTGAATTGCACAGTCTTGAGAAAGGTTCGTTGCCCTCGTGAAGCCAGATACGGCAATTGGTATGGAAACTTGTAATGCTGCAAAACTACTTCTATATCCTTCACAGAAAGAGCCCACATCACTAGCACTGTTATGTCTGCCTACTGCCATAGCCAACGCACTGTTAACATTACTAGTCTGAAAATCATTCCTAACACAGGTCTTGTTAAAAGTATCTCCAGAATCCGTCATGTTATTCAGAAACAGTTTACATGCCCCTGTTGTCATATACACTGTGTCATTCCCAGAGTATCCCAGCCAGCAATAGGTTGGAGAACTCGCTTCTGCAATGCCACTGCCAGGTCCAAAAATTACATAAAATGTCACAATAACAAGCATTGCAGCAATGATTGATGACAGATATTTCCTAATCAGTATCACCTACCAAATAGAAGCCTGCCACCACAGATATATCCTTTGAAAAGCCGAGAAGCGAGAATGCAATCTGCGTGTATATCCACTTTCCTTTTGTAAGGTTCCAGATGTTCTCCTCATATCCAACCTTGAGTGAGAAGTGGAAAGTTCCTTTGCTGAATGATGGTACATTGACGAAGCCCATTTTACAGGAAGACGTGTAGTTTGCTTTGTAATAACTGTATGTGAACGGGTTGAGATTCGAATTTGTTTGGGAGCAGTAATTATGATCTGATACACTCACGTTGACAGGATTGGGAGGACATCCCATTGCAACTTTTAGTGGTTCCTGGATACATATGTACGGTGCGTGGAGCAGGGAGTAGTTTACTGTCAGAATAGAAGCCAAAGGATGAAGGCCCGGTTGAAGAGTCCCGTTGATTATTAAAAGGGTCAAAATGTTGAAATCCTTTTTTCCATCCACAACGCAGTTGATGAGTGACATATTGAGAATGGAATTTACCGTATGACTCTGATGAAATAGAGTTGAAACTGTAATATTGTTCCAATTTCTACCAGGGTTACTGCAACAAGTTCCGTTAAGATAGATAGAGTTGCTATACTCATACCCGTTCTGAACAACTGACACAGGAGGGTTGGAGTAACCTATAACTAACTCGTAGAATGATACAGGAGCAGCAATCAGGATCACTACAACGATTGCGAACATGATTGTCTTGTTATTCTTCTGCATCAATTATCAAATCATAATCCACATATATATAAATATTTTAGCATATGTGAGCCAGATATCCTATAATCAAATCTAAGGACGGGTAGAATTCCATCACATACACGCATCGGGATTCAGGATAATGGACATTAGCCATATGCGGTAACCAAAGACCAGTGAATTGAGGATGTTCATGCACCGATCCGTCACGGGTGATGTCAAAACAATATCAATAAAGCAGGAGAAGCGGGGACCATGCAGTATCCACAATTTCAACCTCTCAGGCCAATTGGCATAGATATGGTGTATCCGCCATTATATCCAAGCTTTCGAATCTCCTCGAGTATCCTGACACCTGAGAGGTTGTGTTCATCTATCAGTGCATGGATCTTTTCCCTGCGGGGATCCGGTTTTGATCCTCTCTTCTTTATCTTCTTGCCCTGTCTCCTGGTCTTCTTGAGCATCCTGCTAACTGTATTCCTGGATATACCGATCTCCCTTGTTATATCCCTCTTGCTCGTTCCCATTTATTTAAGATTCCTTATTATGCTCCACACCCCCAGCCCGTACAATGATTATCCCATTCCGCATGAGGAAATGGATCAAAATTAAACCGGCGATCTGGATCACTTTTAATCCGGCGAAAGTGCACAATATTCAACCGGCGATTACAATATAAAGATGAAATCCCTCATCACAACGAGCGACAGGATGCAAATTGAGGCTCCTCATTTCCTCATGAAATCTGAGAAAAAACTAAAGAAAGCGCAGAGGAGTCTTTCCAAGAAGAAGAAAGGAACTGGAAAGCGAATGTAGGCAAGGAGAAGGTTTGCGATAATAGACATGGGGTTAGGTAGGCAGAGAAGTAATTTCGCACATAAGATTTCGAGACAGCTATTCAATGAACACGATCTGATTGCACTCGAGAATCCGAACATAGCAGGAATGGTAAGGAACCGCCATCTTGCAAAGTGCATAGTGGATGCATCATGGAACAAGATCATCCAGTACACAATGCACAAGGCTGAAAGTGCTGGTGCTGTTGTTGTACCGGTCAATCCGATGCACACGTTACAGAGATGCTCAAAATGAAGGAACATTAAACGCGATCCGAAACTATCTGACCGCATATATCATTGCAATGTCTGTAAGCATACAATGGACAGGGATCTCAATGTGGCAATAAACATCCGCAACATGGGACTAATAAAGATAGGGAGGGGCACTCCCGAATTCACGTCCCTGGAGATTGAAGCTCTGCTTGAAATGGTAACTCGAGTCAATAAAACGAGAGGCTCCCTGCCTTAGTCTGGGGAGGATACCACATTGTTTCCAGAATTGTCTATTATTTTGATGATCTGATCTTTGCAGTCGTCATCTTCTCGATTTCTTCTATAATGGTCCGATCGCTTGAATTTAACGTTGCAGATCTATCTATACCAAGTCTTTCCCAGTATTTGCTGAAAAAGTACTGCAGATTGAAGCTATCAGGGCTCATATAGTTCAGATTGGACTTGACCCACATTGCCATGTTTCTGGATTCCTCATCCGGGTTTTGCTTCATTCTGCTTAATACATCCATGTTACCGGAAAGCGGTTGTGTTACTCCCTGTTTAGCGGTATCTTTTGGTTCTGCGCTAGAATCAAAGACATGAATAAAACCGTCCTTTAGGAAACCAAACTTTTCGGGCAAATTGTTATTCCCTGAAAGCTCGGAACCATGATCCTCAATGTAGATCACCATAACGCCAAGGCTGGAAGCGATTGAAAGAAAATCTGCTGCTGATCCGATGAACCTGATTGCCTGAGAACCTGTGAAGAGATCGAGATCTGTTGTGGGGTAAATCTTGAATTTGCTTCTGATTTCCGCCAGCGTCACGCTATCGTTCTTTACTTCAGTCATGAAGTCAGATTATATTCTGCCTTAACTCTTTACCGATATCTCCTAAAAATACGAAGATCACCCATAATACAAACACGCATATGCTTGTTCATGAATTAGGCCTCTTTAAGTTTCTACGATTGATTGGCTCTCAACCTATAATTGTGCCTTTTGTTTTACCTGTACTGCAGATATTGAGGTACTCGTTGATGTCGTCGCCTCTGATCACATATATCCTGATCGATGATCTTTTAGCTATAACGAGTGACGTCAGATCCATGAAAACGCTCGGTCCAGCCCCAACCGATGAAACAATGCTCTTATTAATTGCATCCTCGTATGACAGTGACGAATATTTTTTTGCATCCCTGTTTTTTGCAGGGTCTGAATCGTATACTCCATCCACTGAAGTACCGTTTATCAATATGCCAGCGCCTATCCTTTCCGCAAGCAACGCAGCAACAGTGTCCGTTGTATGACCTGGTTCCGTTCCTCCCATTACAACACAACCATAGAGGCTAATCATTTCCGCTGCATCGTTTACGGTTGTCGGTATCTTGGTGTTAACGTTGTCGAGAAATGAAGTGAAAGAAAGGGCATTCATTCTGGTCGCATATATTCCTATTTCATCCAGTACATTGTCGTTTACCTTTTCTGGTCTAAGCGCAGATATGTAGGATCTGGCGAGGGTCCCTCCTCCAACTACTATTCCTATCTGAAATTTTTCCCTGAGATTCGTTACTGTTGCGGCCAGCTTTTGAATGAAGCCTATCCTTAGAGGATTATCTGTGAAGACGGAACCGCCGAGTGAGATTACTAGCTTGTCCATTGATTTACTCTGGTTAAGATTAAATATGATTATAAATTTTCCACACGAATGGCAGGCGATGATTCACAGATAAAAAGATACGAGTTCAAGAAAGCCCTTCATGAACTTGAGGAACTTAGGGGCAGAGGCACAGAGCTCATATCACTTTACGTTCCTCCAGGCAGGCAGATATCTGACGTGGTACAGTATCTTCGGGAAGAGTACTCTACCTCTTCAAACATCAAATCCAAATCAACGAGGAAAAATGTTCTCGCCGCCATAGAGTCGATAATGTCGCGGCTGAAGTACTACAAAGCACCACCTGAATCCGGCCTTGTTTTCTTTGTTGGCCATATTGCAACAAGGGGCGATCAGACTGAGATGTATACAAAGATCATCGAACCTCCCGACCCGATACAGACGTTCATGTACAAATGTGACTCGGTATTCCACACAGAGCAGCTTAGAGTACAGCTGCAGGAAAAGGATATCTATGGCCTTATCGTAATCGACAGGAAGGAAGCTACTATCGGTTTTCTCAATGGAACAAACATTCAGATGGTGGCTAACGAGGAGTCTCTTGTTCCGAGCAAGCATCATCAGGGTGGCCAGTCTTCAAGGAGGTACGAGAGACTCATAGAGATAGCTGCACATGAATATTTCAAGAAAATTGGCGAAATCGTGAACAATGCATTCATGCCAGTCATCAAGGACATAAAAGCAGTATTCATCGGCGGTCCGGGATCGACGAAGAACTTCTTCTTCGAGAGGGATTACCTCAGGAATGAGATAAAACAGAAGGTGAAAGATCTGTTCGACCTTGGTTACACGGACGAAACTGGGCTCAGAGAACTTGTAGAGAAAGCAGCATCGTCCGTGAAGGACATGAAGATAACAAGGGAGAAAGACCTCATGAACCGGTTCATGATGGAGATAAAGAAGAGCGACGGTGGCCTTGGGGTATACGGTCTTCAGTCAGTCCTGCAGTCACTTGAGAATAAGTCCCTTGACATTCTTTTGCTATCAGAAGGAATTAACCTGTACATGATTGAGTATACTTGCCCGAACTGCGGCTATCATGGCAAAGAATACAGGAAAAGCATTGATGGCTTGAAGTGCCCAAAATGCGGCTCGGATGTTAATGTTACAAGCAAGGAGGATCTTATAGAGATACTATACAAGATGGCAAGCGAGTCCTCGACGACTGTAGAACTTATCAGCGAGGAAAGCGATGAGGGAAAACTCTTGATAAGGGCATTCGGCGGTGTAGCTGGTATACTTAGATATGTAGCGGGCGCCACGGTTCCTCAGTAATCAAGGTTTCTTCGTAGATACCGAGGATAGATCGACTACAACAACATCCTCTGTCGATCGGATTCGCTTGAGCGATACAACATATCGACCGGACCCATCCCTTTCAATCGCTTGGATAATAGAACCCTCAGCGGGCTCTATAAGCAGGTTAGTAACTTCCCCGGATTCCAGGTTGGCGACAAGGTTGTCCAGCTTCCCGATCAGCTGGCCAGTTGTGGTGACTACCGATTTCCCAATAATATCCGTGCTGAATTTCCTGTTTTCCATAATATCTTCCCCTATACAGGGACTATTGGTAAAGTCCCAGTTCCTCCACCTGTCTTCTCTTTTCCTGAACAGTTTTTCCCATTTCCTGTGCAATGGTCCTGTAGAATTTCAGCACGTTCTCGTCTACAGACGGCTTGATCACGCGCATTGCTTCCATGAAGTTCTTTTGTGATACCTCAGAAGCATCCGGGTTCTCCCTGTAAGCCATCATACCCGCCTCACGGCACAGGTTTTCAAGATCGGCACCGACATATCCATCAGTCTTGTCTGCGAGCTCTTCCAGGTTCACATCCCTCGAAAGAGGCATGTTCTTCGTATGGACCTCGAATATCTTCAGCCTGCTTTCCCTGTCTGGTGGAGGGATGTAAATCATCTTGTCGAACCTTCCTGATCTTACAAGAGCATTATCAACTATATCAGGCCTGTTTGTGGCCCCGATGACAACAACTCCCTGGAGAGTCTCTATTCCATCCAATGAAGTGAGAAGCTGGTTAACCATTCTCTCGGTAACTCCTGAATCTCCAAGGCTCCCGCGGCGAGGCGCGATCGAGTCAATCTCGTCCAGGAATACAATGCATGGCGCAACCTGCTTAGCTTTCTTGAATATTTCTCTGATAGCCTTTTCGCTCTCTCCAACCCATTTGCTCAGGACTTCCGGACCCTTCACGGAAATGAAGTTTGCCTTGCTTTCCGTCGCTACAGCTTTCGCAAGAAGGGTCTTGCCGACGCCAGGGGGCCCGTAAAGCATGAATCCCTTGGAAGGTCTAATACCGAGTTTCTTGAAGACATCTGGCTTAAGCAGCGGCAGTTCTACCGCTTCCCTGAGTTCACTCTTAACGTCGTTGAGGCCGCCTATGTCAGTCCACTTCACATTAGGAATCTCGGCAGTCACTTCTCTCAGGCTGCTCGGCTCAATTAGCTTGAGCGCCTCCATGAAATCTTCTTTCCTAACTGCCATCTTCTCAAGGATTTCCGCCGGTATCGGTTTATCCAGGTCAATTTCAGGAAGATATCTTCTCAGTGCATTCATTGCAGATTCCCTGACCAGGGCAGCAAGATCAGCACCAACGAAACCGTAAGTGTATTCAGAAATTTCATCAAGAAACTCGTTCTTCTCCTGCTCTGATATTCCCATCGGCATTCCCCTTGTGTGAATCGCAAGGACTTCCTTCCTGCCATTTTTATCCGGAACGCCGATATTGATTTCCCTGTCGAATCTGCCCGGCCTCCTTAAAGCAGGATCAACTGCGTCAATCCTGTTGCTTGCGCCTATAACTACTACATGTCCGCGCTCTTTCAGTCCGTCCATCAGGGTAAGAAGCTGTGCAACGACTCTTCTTTCTACCTCTCCCTGTACCTCTTCCCTCTTTGGGGCAATTGAGTCTATTTCATCGATGAATATAATGGAAGGAGCTGATTCCTCCGCTTTTAGGAATATTTCCCTGAGCTTCTGCTCGCTCTGACCATAATACTTGCTCATTATTTCCGGTCCATTTATAGAGAAGAAGTTTGCGCCGCTTTCGTTCGCGACCGCTCTTGCTATAAGCGTTTTACCTGTTCCCGGTGGACCATAAAGAAGGACTCCTTTCGGCGGGTGAATACCAAGCCTTTCAAAGAGCTCCGGATGCTTGAGTGGAAGTTCAATTATCTCCCTGACTTTTCCAAGCTGATCCCTGAGGCCTCCTATATCCTCGTAACTAATCCTGGAAACGTCCTCGAGAACCTCGGAGGCGGGTTCTTCGCGTATCTCGACTTTTGTGGTTTCACCAACCTCGATCGGTGTTTTGGGTGGAATTGTTTTGATTACCTTGAAAAGCAGTCCAGAATGCCCTGCCAGGGTGAGACCGGGCACACTTATATTGTCCTGCTCAATCATAGGTCTCCTGATAAGCGCCTTCTGGACAAATTCCTCAATGCCTTCGCCGAACTTCAGCCTCTGGTCCTTGCGTATGATTGGTGCAAGCGTAACACGCTTTGCTTCCTCGGCAATGACTCTCTTAACCTTTACTTTGTCACCAATTGAAGCACCACAGTTGTTTCTCATTACGCTGTCTATACGTACGATGCCGCGGTTCTCGTCTTCTGGCCTCGCGCGATAAACACGCCCCACGGTCTTTTTTACTTTTTCAATCTCAACGACATCTCCGATCTCTGCTCCAAGTGACATCCTGGATTCCTCGTCCAGTCTGACCCTTGACATGCCAGGGTCAGTTGAGTTTGCTTCTGCTACTCTTAAAGTGATGCCGCTATCTGATGGCATAGTTGTAGACATTAAAAAAGAGTATTTTAAAATATTGTGCATTTCAATGCAGACTGCATCACATATATATTGGAATTTATATTGAAAAGATTGGTCAGTTAGAGGCTACCCAGTCCCTGTTTCTGGCGAGCATAAAGGCTAGACCGAAAGGAATGACAAGCCAGGCAATCCCGACGATCAGGATTTCTGTGAATGATACGCCGAGGCTGGAGAAGCTTATGCCAACTATATTGTCCTCAAGATAAGTAGTAACCAGATTTGCATACCCGATCGGCGAAAAAGAGTTGATGATGATGTAAGCATGAGAATAAGGTACTGTACCAGGTACAAGACCAAGTGCAAGTGGAAGCAGTAGAGATGAAAGCGTCGACCAGAATAAAACAAGAACGATGTAGAAAACTATTGATATCCCAAGCACCAAGCCTGTGGATTTTGTCAGCTGTGATATGAGATAAACAAGCCCGATGAATGCGGTTGCTATTACAAAATACGCCCATATTATGTCAAGTACCTGGTATTCTGGAAGGAATACCCCGGTATATCTTGAACTGAGAATATCTATAGCTGCAATGCCTGCCGCTAAGGCGATAAGGGAAACCACGACGTTTGAGAGAAAACGAGATGTTATCAACCTGCCCCTGGTCACCGGCCTTGACAGAATTGATTCCATCGTGCCGTTTGTTTTATCCTTCGCGTAGTAAAGATAGGCGGAGAATATGGCAAGTAATGGTATCAGGAAAGCGAAAAGTTCAGAAATAACGGCTATGAAGGCGATAGTCACCACCGATGTGCTTACGTTCGTGTAAAGGCTTAGTGAAGTTGATTGATAAACAGTGTCCGTTGAATTTACCAGGTACAACTGGAAAAATCCTGTTCCATTGTGAGCGCCTACTTTTGCAGGTATTACGATGTACGAAAAGTTCGAGTAAGTACCCAGATCGATCATTCCCTTCGTTGAAATGTTAGTTCCTGGAGAAGATGCATTTATCTGAAAATTATTTGTGACAGGTTTTGCGTATAACGTCATCGAAGGTGCTTTTGATCCGTCTGGCCCGACATAGAAGATTGCAATAGACCTGTTTGTGCTGCTTGATTTCTGCGCAACGCTCCAGACATCTAACATATCAGCATTGATAAAACTGATCTTCGAATTGGTTGAATTTAAATAATAAAACACTGTTCCGTATGTTGCAAATCCAGCGTTTACAGAGCTGCTGGAATAGTTGTATTGAAAATACTCAAATCCGTTCGCATCGAGAAGAGTCTGATTAAGTATTACGGGTATTGTAGCGTTGAAATAGCCATGAGAATCGGATGTGCCATTGAAATATGATCCATTATAACCTACGCTGACTGGCAGGCCCGATATGGTATTTCCATATTGATCTGTTGCAAGCACAACGATATGCAACGAGCTGTTGTCATAGTATCCAATGGAGTTTAATGCGTTATTAGAGCTTGGGCCGGAGATTGTCCCAAACACCAGACCTACGACAACAGAAAACAGTATGATTACAATAATCATGGCAATACTGAATTTCCCAGTTACCGTTTTACGGAAGTCGAAAAAGAATGCTCGGCCCAGTGACCTGGTTTTGCCTTCAGACACCGGAACCACCTACCAGTGATAGGAAATAATGTTCAAGCCCTTCTCCAGATATGTCAAACTTTGTTACTATGTATCCAGCTTTCGCAAGGTCACCGTTCAAGAGACCTGCCTTCTCGTATGAGACCTTAAGATCGCTTACAAGAAATTCATTTCCGGATTGTTCAACGCTTCCATACTGCTGAAGAATTTCAATCATCTTAGAATCGGGATTGGAAACAACGATCCTGACTGAACTTGCTCCCAGAGATGGAAGTTCAGACCTTTCAAGTATCTTGATTATTGATCCTTTCTTTATTATCATCACACGATCAGCGATGTTCTGGAGTTCCGATAGAATATGTGAAGATAGGAAAACCGCTTTTCCCTGTTTTTTCTGGTCGAGCATAAGCATCCTCATGCTCCTTACACCTTCTGGGTCTAGGCCGTTAAGCGTTTCGTCGTATAGGATGTTCTTCGGGTCGGAAAGAAGGGCAGAAACAATAGAGAATCGCTTTTTCATCCCCTGAGAATAGGTTCGCAGTTTCTTGTTTCTTGCGTCCCAGATATCAAAAGTCTTCAGCAGGGTCTCTATCCTACGGTCAGTATCCTCCTTATCCATTCCATAAAAACCGGCATAATAATGTAAGAGAGGAATTGCCTTCTGCGTGATGTCAAAGTTTGGAAGTTCAGGAACTATTGCCAGATTCCTCGAAGCCGCTATTTTCTCCTTTACGATGTCCTTGCCGTCTACCTTTACGCTGCCTGATGATGGAACTATTATTCCAGATATAAGCCTTAATGTCGTGGTCTTGCCAGCACCGTTCAGGCCTGCAAAGCCGACGATCTCTCCGTCGTTTATCTCAAAGCTAGCACTCTTCAATGCAGGCTCTAGATTCCTGCCGTAGACTTTGGTAAGGTTCTCTGCTGTTATCATCGGGCGATCCTTATATTCCATAAGAATGCCGTTTTCTTTATAATAGTTTTAGGAAATCTACTTTTATACATTCTGGGAATCCTCAAGGCATGGAAAAGCATGATATTATTGTAGTTGGAGCCGGTATTTCCGGTCTTTCAACTGCTTATCACCTAAAACAGCATAATCGAGATCTCGATATGCTCATTGTTGATAAGGCACAAGGTTATGGTCAAGGTAATACCGGAAGGAGCGCAGCTGGTTTCAGGGACATGTTTTCATCAAGGATAAACCACCTTCTTTCCTCTTCTTCCATATCCTTCTATAGATACATCCAGGAGGAGATGCACCATGACCTTGGCATGAAGTTTGTCGGCTATCTTTTTCTTGCTGCAAACAATGAAAGAGGCAGAACGCTTGAAACCAACATGAAGAATATTCCGGGAACGAGGAGAATAGAAAAGGATGAGCTCCGGAAATACCTTTCTATTGCCGATCTGGATCGAGAAAGTGCCGAACTGCTCTCCCTGGATCCTGCAGAGTTTGGCATTTTTGGAGGTAACTGCGGAATTGTTGAACCGGATCTGATCTGTGACTTTTACTATAATGCACTAAGGGAAATGGACGTGAATTTCTCCTTTGGAACAGGCGTTCAGAAGCTTTCTCTTGACCCAGTAAAGAAACTGGACTTTCCAGGAGAGCCTTTCCTCTGGCAGGAAAAGTTCATAGGACCGCTCGAAACAACTAGTGGACAGATCTCGGCAGACAAGTACGTGATAGCCACCGATACCTGGGCAAACTACCTTCTGGATCCTGTTGGCGTTGACAGTCACCAGAGACCCAAGAAAAGGCAGATATTCCAGATTTCTGGTCCTTCTGTGGAAAAGCTGCTATTCACAGATTCATTCTCCAGATATGGCATCTTGCCATTCACGATCCTGCCCTCGCATGGGATATATCTCAGACCAGCATTGAAAGAGCGATCCCTCTGGATAGGTGTATCAGATGACATTGGAAGGGATTTCTCTTTTGTGGAGGATCCAGAGGCTGAACAGGATTTCTATGAATCTGGCGTATATCCGGTGCTTTCGGCATATTTTCCGCAACTGAAAGACTCGAAAGTAACATCAAAATGGGCGGGTTACTACTCCTACAATACGATTGACAAGAATCCATATATTTTCAGGACTATGAATGCTATTGTCGTTACCGGAACAAGCGGAAGCGGGATCCTGAAAGGTGATGCAATTGGAAGGGTAACCGCGGCTTTGACCGAAGGAAAGGATGTTGCGCTACTGTATTCAGGCGATAAGATCAACATAAATGATCTGGGTGTAACCGGCAGAAACGTTGATCCTGAACATATTATCTTGTGAGCAGACGATGTCAGAGGATCGGCTTGCCTTCAGAGTCAATGAATATTCTCACTAAACCTGATCTTGTGCCCATGGCTTTGACCCTAATGTAAGAGTTGGCGCCGTAAACTTTTTCAAAATAACCGGCAAATTCAGATATCTTGCTCATTTCTATAGAAATGGATGGAATATCAAGCACGGAACCTTCCATCCCGATGATCTCGTATATGCCGGATTCCTGCTTGTAAGACCTAGCATAATCTATCAGCCTGCATCTTGTGCTCCTTTCGCTCTTGATTGCATATTCTTCGGGCACCCCAAAGCTCATTCTCGTGGAAAAGTCCTCAAGTGATCTCTCGCCCTTTGGCAGTCCTGCATATCCGTTCTTGAACGTTTTGTGATGGCATGATTCGCACAGAGTGATCAGGTTCAGGAAGCTGTCGGATCCGGATTCCTTCCTAGGCACGATGTGATGGACCTGCACATCAAAGTGAACATTTCTGGTTTTCGAGGAGGTGGTAAAAGACTTTAGCGAGGATTTCCCGCATATCCTGCAGGAATAACCGTCTCTTGCAAGAACTGCGCGTGACATCCTCGCCCAAGGTAGCAGGGGTTTTCCCGAATCGCCTCCTGGAAGGAAGTCATAAACATGCTCAAGCGCAGCAACCCTTTCTGCTGCATGCAGCTCAGAAAGTGTAAGTCGTGGTATCTCTGAATAAATATTTGGAATATTCATATGCTCAGATTCATGAAATCAGAGAAGAAGCCTCTCGCCCGTTCCTTGAAAGGATCGGAATTGTGCTGGACATTCTTGTCCATTATCCTACCCCGGATGTAGTAATCGCTTTCACTATCCAGGAACTCATCGAGCAATTTTCTGTCACGTGACATGACCAGGACGCTTGGTCCAGTGTCGGTTGTAAAATAGAGACCTGGATTTTTCTTCCTGAAGGAAACAATTCTCTCAATCAGAGCCAATGAATCCTCCGTCTGAAGTATTTTCCCTACGGACATAAGGATGGAGTTTAGGTTAAGCATTTCCTCCTCCGCTCTTGACATTAGGTCATCAACAGGAAAATCATTGTCTATAAGCCTTTCAATGCTGGAGTATTTGTTCTCCAGCCATGCTGGATATTGCGGGGAATTTACGGACGCTTCATGCATCTGGTTGGTTGAAAAATTTGCGAATTTAGGGAATACGGCAATGCTAACCGCACTTGGATCAAACTTAAGTGGATGGGCATAACAGTCTTTTTCCTCTATCCCAGGGAAAGAGGTCCAGAGCGACAAACCGCTTATCGAGGATCTTGTACCGGAACCGGACACAAACTTTGCAAATCTGGAAGTCATGAGTTCTATACCTTTTAATTTTGATCCATAAATGTTTGACACAAGCGAACGAGCAACAGCCGCAGCAACAGATGATGATTCACTCATTCCTTTTGCCTTTATGTATTTCCTCTCTCTTTCCACATAGAAAACGAAGGATCCTCTTATACCTGTTATATGCCTGAAAATATCAAGTGCCTTTTTCGCTGTGGCAGTACGTTCTTCTGAATAATTACCATCAAGATGAACAAGATCACGACCCTCTTTCTTATTATAAAGACAATATGATCGTGTAATAGAAAAATCTGTGCAGAAAGAAAGAGAAGGAGAATAAGCGATCTTCATCTCTGGGTTGTAATACCCTATAAATTTCTCGATGGCCTTGACTGGATGGCCCGAGCCGAATGTTATTTTCCCGTCTTCTGGCTCAGGATCTGCCTGTGGAAGAGGCTGGATTAACCCCTTTTCGTTGAGCTTCGAATAAATTCTCTTTCCCTTGGTCATGAATTCATTTATCAGGAATGCGTCCAGCAAAGTCACCTGCCTTTTTCAGTATTTCATCCCTGGTCTTATTGTAATCGAGATTATCATAGACCATGATGCCGGCATCATTAATGTTTCGCAATGTATACGTCATTATTGTCCTGTATTCAAAAAGATGAGACACGAGCCTGCTGCCGGGCGAATTGTAATGAGTGAATTCCCCCCTTTCGTTGAGCCTCCTTGCATGAAGTTCTTCATCCGATATATAGAGGTAAAGAGGTAATAGATCCTGTTTCGAAAAATCCTGGAAGAATTGAGGCATGAAGTATAGTACCTCAATTATCATGCTTTCACCATTCTCAATTGCCCTTGAGATAAGTCTGTGCAATCCTTTCCAGAGCAGGTTTCCCTGCTTCAAATACCCCTTGATGATATTATCCTCGTTCATGGGACCGAAATCCTTCCAGGAATCATACACGCTGTATTTCATTGAATCATTATCTTCAAAAGAATATGCCCTGAGAAACTCCCTGAGATAATCTCCCGACATAACAATGTTTATTCCTAATCTGGATGCAATGTAACCTGAAATGGATGTCTTGCCTACTCCGGGAACCCCACCAATAAGTATAATCTTTGATTTCTTCATCAGATATCCCCCCAGGATTTCATCAGATCCCTGGAATCTATGATTGTTGCAACTCTTGACATTATATCGACAGACTCATAAAAGATTCTTTCTGAGATAGACGATGACGCGTCTGAAATCAGGAATGGTTTCCATCCAAGGCGGATGGCGCCAAAGACCGACGCTATCACATCCATTTCTATAGGTATGCCAAAAATGCATATTGCCGATCTCAGAGATAGTTTTATCCTATTGACCAGATCACTCGATGTAAATGCATCAAGGCCGTCGTATGGAAGATACCCTTCTTTAGATACAGAGAGGATTTTCAGGTACCTTTTGGAGAATTCATCGTCAAAGGACGTGACATGGGTGGAATTAACTCCTTTGTCCATGTTCAGAGGTTCCCTTCTCCTACAAAAGATAGCTGGAATCTGTCTTTTACGGGCTGCCTCAAAAATATATTCAAAAGCTGTTACCACTTCGAATTTGGTTGATATGTCCTTGAAATTTTCCACTCCGTGATTGATTGCAATGAATATTGTATCAACGGGTCGAATCTTCAAGTCTTCATTCATGCACGACTGTTATTGTATGGACTTAGTTTAATTCTGTGGAAGTGGAATCAAAACACATCAATGAAATGCCATATTTGTACCATTCGATGAATAGTTCATGTTTCTATGATGGATCTATTATTGTTTAAAATGTGGCTGTTTTGAATCAGATAATGAAAGCAATGACTTTTAAAATACCAAACTATCATACCCCTATTACAGAGCGGAGGTTGTCGAGCTTGGTCAAAGGCGATGGATTCAGAGTCCATTTCTGTAGAGATTCGCCGGTTCAAATCCGGCCCTCCGCAATCCAAGTTGTGTGTTATTACGTCCCTTAATATTCATCAGGGATGTACAAAAAATAAATTTTTATAACGATACAGGAACATCAATGTTTATCTTTGTTAATCCAGTTCTATTAGATTTGAACTGTGTGGACTTTGTGATTATATCCGATATTTCTCAACTCCTTGAATTTGTATAAAACTGGCAGGGATACAGTAATTGAAGCCACGAACGGTCAACAATACTCTTGAAACGCACCTTTTTTTTAATTTCATCTATGAATTTTCATTCTTTTATAAGTTAACTTTCTAGAGCTATCCCGCCTCATATTAAAAACTCCAGAAAAGATTCGCTTATTGGTTTAAGTTGGGTCGTGTGAGCCTCGAATAATTCGTTGCAATTGAATGCCTTAGTCTCGGGGCATAAAAGAACAGTGCTCCGCTGGTGACAAGAATAACCGGTACAACGACAAAGAAAGGAAAAGAGAGACCATATGTCTGTCCAAGAAAGCCTGCAAGTATTGGAGCGATTGCAGCTCCCGCCCATCGGAGAAAGTTATACGCTGCCGAGGATACGGACCTTGAAAATGGTGATACCTCCATGGCAAGGGATGTGAATGATGCGTTGGAAATACCGCAGAAAATACCAGATACAACCACTGCCTCAAGCCTGTATTCAGGCAATTCTCCCATAATTATGAAAAGAAGCGCGAATATGAAGAGGTTTACCTCCAGCAACTTTAGCCTTTCAATTACCCTGATGAGTCTGGGGACAAGAATAACTGAGGAAAATGCGACAAGTATTCCCCACAGAAAATAGGTAACACCAAGCTCAATAGTAGTAAGACCCGCGAGCGTTAAGGGTGTGTATGCAAGGATCGTGAAAAATCCGAAGTTGTATCCAAGAGCTATAAGGGAATTTGTCCTGACCCCACTGTCGCCTAAAGCCTCAATAATCTCGACTGGGGTCCTGGGCTTCTCCTTGTTCTGCGGTTCCCCGACAAATGCCATAGTAACTATAATGCCGATAGCCATCAATGTTGCAGTGCCAAAGAACGGGTAGCGCCAGTCAAATGTACCGAGGAAGCCACCAAGAAGAGGGCCGGAAGCAATCCCTAGGCCGAGAGCTGCTTCATAAATCGCTATGGATTTCTCAAGTCTTCCCGCAGAAATCCCTACTATTATAGAAAGAGCGGTTGATGTGAAGAAGGCATTTCCAAGTCCCCATCCACCTCGGAATACAGCAAATATAGTAATGTTAGGCGAAAGCCCAGACAACGTAGCAAATATAACTACTACAAATAGGCCGATAATCAGGGTTTTCTTGCTGCCGAATCTCGTCGAAAAATATCCTGAAATGAACATTGATAAAGACATAACTGCGATGTAGCTCGTGAAAAGCCACTCCACCTGAAATGGAGTTGCACCCATCTCCCTCCCTATCAAGGGAAGGAGCGGATCTACTACACCGATACCCATGAAGGCAATAAAAGTAGAAAAGGCAATTGCAATGGTGCCTCCAAATCTCCAGGATACGACCATTTTCAGGTGAATCCCTGCAGGATATATTAAGAGACATAGTTATAAATATGGACTAAATTAAGTGGATCTCCCCCATAAAGCATAATCTGCATACAATGTCTGTTAAATGCTTTTAACTTCCATTGTGGGCTTGAACTAATCTATCTTGTTGCCGATGAAGTTTACTTAACACTAATTAACTGCTTGATAACTTGAGCAGAACATTAATTATTTTTCAGACATCCTGGGTCCTCTTGCAATTCTATGAATTACAATTTATTGAAGCGGTAATTTCGAAGGCCTCCCTGCTTGTCTACCCATGCTCTTTAAAGCTATAATTGAAGAAAATTCTACTCTTTGGTTTCCCCGATCGAATTTTCTTCTTGCAAATTTGGCAGTGGCTGGGGATTCCCCATTTCATCAATAATCTCAGTCTTTGCGCCACAGTTCGGGCAATAGTTGAACCTTACTGGAACCACACCACCCATTCCTCCACTTACTAGTATGAAGAAAAATCCTTCTTTCCTGTGCCACAAAATTTCTTTTATATGCTTATAATGATCACAGCAGTTCTCCACAACCGCATAGTGATCATTTATTAGCCCGTGTTTGACAAATCTAACTTTCATCTTGTTCATCTCGGTGTATTCGTAATTGCCCTTTCTATGCACAGCTGCTAATATGGCTTAAATTTTCCTACTTCACGATTGAAATGGTCTATGGTGAAATAAATCATGAAATTATCTCAATTCATTAATCTCCCTTTAAACAAAGCAAGTTCATCATTTCTCTGATTGGATAGCTAACGATACATATTCACTGGATTTATTGGTATGCACACTTCGGGAGCATTTGAGAAATGATCTACAGCACTCAAAGCAGATTTAAAGCAAAAGATTCAGTTTACTAGAATATGAATTTGCTTTGACAGAATCTTCTGTTCCTGGTTAGCTAATCCTGCATATTGGCAAACCAATTTAAATAACGAAGTAACACAATCCTTTTCTTTCATATCATATTGTGAGGCAGATGATTAACCTGGCTCGAGTATATGACAAGAATAAAGCCGGTTCAGGTATCAGAATACTCGTTGATAAATTGTGGCCGAGGGGATTGTCAAAAGCTGATCTTAAAGTAGAAAATTGGGCAAAGGAGATTGCTCCTTCTGATGAGCTCAGGAAATGGTTTAGTCACGATCCTTCAAAATGGGACGAGTTCAGGCGCAGGTATTTTGCAGAATTGGATCGTAATCCAGGCACCGCTAACTTTGTGGAACTCTGCAAAGGAAAAGAAGTTACTTTTCTATATTCTTCTAAAGAAGACAGGTTCAATAACGCAGTTGCACTCAAGGAATACGTAGAGAAAAAAATGTCAGGTCACTAATAAATTGACCTGCATATAAGAAAACAATTCCATATGGGGATTACCAGCAAATGCCTCTGGACAAGCTAATTTCTTAAGATTCTTTTAAGATGTATTCTCAAATCTGATCCAGTTTAGTGCAGCAGAAAATAATAAAACCTTCCTATTTGTGTCGCCAGATAATTTCGAGGAAACAATGCCTGCATCCAGCGTCTGAAGTCCTGACAAACAGCGAGAAGTAAGCTTCTAGATCTATAAAGATCATTTTACAATCTACAGAATCTGATAGCAATAAACAATCTCCTATTGGTGGGAAGATGGAATTACATATTCACATCAGTCGCCTTTATTCTTCAAGAGAGATGTTAAGGCACCGATAAGGCTTAGAATAGCCGATACGATCATCACAATTCGGAACCCTTGCGAGAAGCTGCTAAAATATTGAGGCGTTATGGTCACAACTGTTCCTGAGAACATTCCTACTGTGAGCGATCTTGGAATGTATGCAGAAATTATCATTGTTGCAAATACAATGCTGAATAACTGCCCGGTAAATCTCATCGTTCCAAGGAATCCAGAAGCCGTCCCCGAGTTATCCCGGGAGACAGATCCCATTACTGAGTTTGTATTTGGCGCCGAGAAAAGACCAAATCCAATGCCTATTGTTCCAAGAAGAAGCAATATGATAGCCCTGTAAAGCGGGTGTATAATGTAAAATCCAAGAAATGATATGCCAATTACCACCATACCTGCAGATGCAATTGCTCTAGACCCAAACCTGTCGGAAAGTTTTCCTGCAACTGGTGACAGGGCAACCATGAAAACTGGCTCCGGAAGTATCAGAATTCCTGAAATGAACGGGCTGACGTGGAGTATTACCTGAAGATAGATCGAAAAGATGAAGACTATTGAGAATGTGCTGAGATAATTGAGAAGTGCGGCGAGGTTTGAAGCTGCGAAAGTCCTGTTCCCCTTCAGTATCTCGGATGGTATTGCCTCATCCCTACCATGTGATCCATACCTGATGAATAAGATAATGAATACCGCTGCGACCGGCAATATGTATGCGGATCTGATAAAGCCAGTAACATCTCCAAGGGCTAAGTAGGCTGTCAATGACAAAATAGTGCCGGCAAGAAATCCCGAGCCCAGCAGTCCAGACCTGCTTGTATTTCCATGTATCTCTATATATCTCAAGCTTGCGGCCGACAGAGCAAGTGCCGCAAAAGCAACCGGGCCGGACAATAGGAAAACAGACCTCCAACCAATGAACTCAATGAGAATGCCCCCAAGGAATGGTGCAAATGTGAGACCAAGATACACGGACATGGCATTTATGCCGAGTGCAAAACCACGTCCTCCACTCGAATACACGTAACTTACGATGGCTGTAGAATTCGTGCTGAGTACCGCAGAACCTAATCCAGCGAGAAATACCATGGCTATCAGAAATATATACGAGGTGGAGAATGATGCAGCAATCGTGGAAATTCCAAAAATTGCAAGACCAAGCCTGAAGATCTTCACTCTCCCTAAGTTATCGGATATCCTGCCAAAGAAAATCATGAAGGAGGCTAGGGGTATCAGAAAAACCATGGGTATGAGTGCCACCTCAATGAAATCAAGATGGAATGAGACACCGATGCGCGGAACGGCAAATGCTATCGCGCTAGAAAGAAACGGCGTAATGAATGCAGCTATGGAGGTTGTTGTTAAAACAAGCCCCCTTGAACCTGAATGAACCAATCAGATCGCCTTGTCACGGATTAATCGGACCCTGATTAACAATTCCAATCGAAGAAAATAATCATTCTGCTCAAATTGGATAGAGACGCCGATGAAATCACAGATAAACAGCATCATTGGTATAAATAGTTAAGAATTTAAGCGAAGATGGGCGCTGGCAGAAAATATGATAATATCTATTAACGGCCTGACAATATTTGTGTTATGTTTATTCCAGTAGCTAAGAATGTCTTCAAATGGAAATCCAATGATCCTGAGCTTGGGATTGAGCAGGTAGGTCATGTCATGATATCTTCTGGAAACCTTGCCGCCATAGATCCTCCAATGATTCCGGGACTTGCGGATGCATTGAAGATTTTAGGTAAGCCGGTAGCTGTCATCATGACCAACTTTTCGCACATCAGGGGAAGTTCAGTGCTTGCAAGAGTGCTGGGCGTTGATCTCTACATACCGGATTTAAGAGGGACTGAAAGAAGAAAACCGGAAGAGGAAATAAGGTTGCACCATCTTGAGAAGGCAGTGAAATATGGTCCAGGTTCTAAGCTGCCTCTCGGCTTGAAGCAATACAACATTAGACCCGAGGACGAAAAGAATTTACCTTTTCTGGATGAGATGGTTTTGCAGTTTGAAGATATGCTTATAGTTGGGGACTCTGCGTGGAGTTCAGATGGAAGATTAATATTGTTCCCAGGGCACTTAATGCCTGATCCAGATGGAAGCAAGAAGGAAGCCGTAAAAAAGATCCTGTCTAAGATTGTAAGGGAAACTGGTGCAAAGTCTCTCCTTAGCGGCCATCAGGATGATCTTATGGGTAGCCTTCAGGATCAACTCTGATTGGTTATTTTTTAAAAAGCATTGCATTTTTCATTGCATGAATGATCCACGGGGCATACATATATGCGTGATGTGAGATGATGATTCTCATTCATGAACTGGGACCTTATTGCTTCAGTTGACCTGTACCATGAATAATAGTAAAAATACTTTAACCGAGAAATGATATTTTGATTCGCTGCATAGATATGCCAGTTACCGAGACACAACTGATCCTGATTATCCTGCTTGATACAATTACATCATTCTTTGTAGGTGCAATAATAGGTGGAAATCTGGTAAGATTTCCATTCAGGACGCATAGTTTTGTCGGACTCGAAAGCATTATTGGAAGAAGATGCAGGGTAAAACGTGTTTCCGGGAATAGAATAGAGGTTGTTGCAAATTCCCAGATATGGGCTGCGGCTCCAGCTCACGAAGGAGAACAGTTTGTCCCCGGGGAAGTAGCCTTAATCAAGGGAATTGACGGGCTCAGGTTGCAGATAGAAAAATTGAGGTAACCAATGCTTATTGGGCCATTACATTAAGCATATTAGGCGATCAGTTATCATAGGTCATGGTAAGCGTTTCTGCTGTGGCTGCTCTTGTCATCATTGATGTTCAGAAAGGATTCGATGACCCTGTTTGGGGTAAAAGGAACAATCCAGAAGCGGAGAAAGTCATGGAAGATGTTCTCAGAAAGTTCCGTTCGAACGGAAGAAGGATAATACATGTGAGACATGATTCCCTAAACCCGGCTTCGCTCCTTAAAAGCGGGAAGCCTGGCTTCGAATTCAAGCCAGAAGTCGCACCGCTCGAACATGAGCCAGTTATAACCAAGCATGTGAACAGTGCTTTCATAGGTACGAGGCTGGAAAGTATTCTTCGCGCAATGGGGGATCCAGAAGTATATATCATGGGGCTGACGACTGATCACTGTGTGAGCGTAACAGCAAGGATGTCTGGAAACCTTGGATTCAAGACTTTCGTGATAAGAGATGCTTGTGCTGCCCATCAGAGGTTTCTGGATGGGAAAAAGATCAGCGCCGACGTGGTTCACGATATAAACCTTGCATCTATCAGCGGCGAATTTGCCCAGATTCCATGGTCTTCGGAGCTTGAATTCTAAATAAGAAGCTACGAAGTTTTAAGTTATTATTTCAAAGAGTATGGATCAGTTCTTCACTTTTATCCTGTCGCTGAATTTCTTTCTCAGCTTTGACACTTTAGGTGATATTACCATCATACAGTAACCTGCCAGCGGATTCTTTGCATAGTAGTCATGATGATAATCCTCGGCCGGATAGAATTCTCCAAGGGGCTCAACCGTCGTAACTATCGGGTTCTTGAAGACCCTGTTTCTTGTCAAGTCGTCGATGATTTCTTCAGCTATTTTTTTCTGGCTTTCGTCTTTGTACAGGATTGTGGATCTATACTGTGTACCAAAATCTGCGCCCTGCCGGTTCAGCGTTGTGGGATCATGTGTGCCAAAGAAAATCTCCAGGATTTCTTTAAGGCTTATCTCTTCTGGATCGAACTTGACCATGACAACCTCGGCGTGTCCAGTATTACCTGTGCATACCATCCTGTAATCCGGATTGGGAACATTTCCACCCGCATAGCCTGGTTCAACCTCGACAACGCCTGTTATCTCCTTGAAGACCGCTTCAGTGCACCAGAAGCAGCCGCCTCCGAGAACTATTGATTCTGTTGTTGAAGGCATCTACTTTTCACGTCCAGGTATGAACCGGAGCGAGATCGAGTTCACGCAGTGCCGTGTATTCTTTGCAGTTAAGCGTTCACCAAGAAATACATGACCCAGATGCGCACCGCAGTTGGAGCATTCTATTTCGGTTCTCATTCCATCCGGATCAGGCAGGCGCTTAACGGCTCCAGGGATCTCGTCATCAAAACTGGGCCATCCACAGTGGGAATTAAACTTGCTGTCAGACCTGTATAAGGGAGCGTTGCATCTTCTGCAGACATATGTGCCCTTTTCAAAGAAATCATCGTATTCGCCAGTGAATGGTCTCTCCGTACCCTTGTGGACAATAACCCGTTCCTCTTCTTTAGTGAGCTTGTTCATTGATATCAATTCAAATATGCCTTCAAATTATATAACGAGTTCTCAAAATTGTTTGTAAAAAAAATAATTGATTGGCTTAGTTCCAGCAAGCATCCCTGCTCGTAGAATTATTATTCCGTTCTAGGGGCCAGCAGGAAGAGACCTTTCATCAAACCCGAACCGCCAAAGTTAAACTCTATCGTTAGGGGATAATCGTCCTTGAAGCTGAGCTTGAGTGATTCGGAGGATGGAATCGACTTGACGAATTTCAGAAGGTATTCAAGCGGGTAAAGGCTCTTTATCGTGCCGCTGCACTTGATCTCCTTGAGCATGTCCTTTGGGATTGTCATTTCAGAATCCTCGGATTCTGATGCAGATCTCGCCGTGAACTCTTCAGGAGAAAGGGTGAATTTTATTGCATCCGATACGTCCTCTGCTGCCTTCAGGCCTCGCTCGAAATCACCCCTGCTGATGACCAGGAAGGATTCTGATGATATCTGCGGTATCTTTGGAACTGTTACAATACTGTTGTCGAGAAGCGTTATGCTCTTGCTAACCGTGCCAAGCTCAAATTTCAACTTGTCATTTGTCTTGCGCACAAAAACGTTGTCGTTTGATCCGGCAAGTTTCAGCACATTTCTGAGCTTTTCTAGATCCAGCGCGATCTCTTCGTCTGAATCTATCTGATACTCTACGAATGCCTCCCTTGGAACTTCTGCGTTAATCATCGCTACATGTGCTGGATCTACAACCCTTACGAGCATTCCCGCCTTATCGAATTTGAATTTAGCCTCGCCAACAACCGTATTGAGTAGATCTGCAAGTTCCCGCAGGTTTTTAACTGAAATATTGAGTGCTGTCATTTGATTTACACCTATCCGGATTGGAGAGAATCAACATGATTATTAATAATTCTTTTCATAGAAGGAACGGCAAAGCGGCTATGTCGTCAGTAAAGAGGCTTATAAAGAATTCCTGTCTCGGCAGTGAGTTCAGAGGCTTCGCTGTTGCATTCTACATTATACTGCCCCGCAAGTCTTTTTATTGTTGATTCCCTGTTTTCCCACCACTTCCGCCTGTCGAGTGTCTTCATGGAGGATCCCCATTCGGAACCCAGAGTTTCGCCCAGCATAGACCTCGCACCGCTGTATGGATTAAGAAGATCGTAAATAACCCTGATCTTAAGATCTGATGCTATCGAAATAAGAGCTTCGATCGATTCGTCGGAATCATTGATTCCAGGAATTATGGGCCCAAGAAACATCCAGGTCTTGATACCGTTCCTGCTGAGTCCGCGGAGAGTCCTTATCCTTGCATCCGGGAGCGGGGACTTCCTGTCTATGAGCCTTGATATCTCCTTATCAGGCGTTGCAAGGCTTACACCCGCGTCAAGCCCTTTCTTGCCTCGCAGAATGTCCAGATCCCTGAGCACGAGGGGAGACTTTGTCTGGATTGAGACTCTGAAACCGTTTGCGAGAAGCAGCCCAATAGCCTGGCGTGAAAGCCTGTATCTTGCCTCTATTGGCTGATAAGGGTCAGTAATGGTCGATATCCCCACGAGTCCTCTTCTTTTGCTCTTGATCTCCTTCTGCAGAACCCCAATGATGTTGGTCCTGACCCTTACGGTGTCGCCCCAGGTCTCAGCGGATTGGCCTGGCGTGATGTCAGCAGCGTAGCAGTACCTGCAGCCATGTGCACATCCAAGATATGCGTTGAAAGCATAATCCAGTTCCACCATTCCCGACCTGTTGAGAGCCGACTTGGCCTTCATTTCCAGTACACGCATTTCCATCACGCAGCAATATATCGATCCAGAGAACCGGCTTTAAGGTACCTGTATATGGTGGATTGTGAGAGCCACTTTTCGACAGGTATCTTCATCTGCGTCTTCAGGTACAGAATGCAACTCTCTATGTCGTCTAACTGCAAGGGTTTACTGTTGAACATTTCCCTGAGGTTTTCCCTCACGTACCAGACACCAACAGGGAGGTTGAATCCAGGGTATATCTCTCTCCACAAGAGAGGGATTGCCATCCTCTTCCTCTTCAGCATATATTCCGTTGCAGCAAGTCTTGAAGCATAATAACAGCCGCCAATCCCGGGGTAGTCCTTCCTCCCGTTGTAACCCTCATAATCGATCTCCACCTCAGCATCAGATCCCCAGGTGTTCCATGTGCTGCCAGGAAACCATGCTTCTCCCCATTCAAACTGCCAGTTTCCTGGAGCCATTATTCCCATGAAGAGATTTCCACTTGTTTTTCGCACGAAAACCTCAAACTTGTCGACTGACTCCATTCCCTTCAGTGTTTTCAGATTGAGATCTGAAACATTCTTGTCAACCGCGGTTATTGACCATCTGGTAGGGACTGCCCTGCGATCTTCCTTTACACCGAATGCGCCTGTGCTCAGTATTTTCGATAGTCTGGAAACGTCAATTCCCCTGGTGTAAAGATCGTAGATGGCATTGACTGCCCTCAGATCTGTGTCATTGAATGCGCGCTCAACGTATGGTTCTATTTTCACATTCCCATAAGATATGTTCTTAAGCGGAGCGGAGGGTCCCATTGGAGGAGTGTATTCAGAAAGCACTATTTTCGATGAAAGCATGCTCTTGCTGAAAATCATCTCCATGTCAACAGGCTTGCTTGCCATAGATAGAAGTTGGGTGTCCAGAAGCTTGCTGTCGGGGGAGGATGCATTTTTCACAGAAACTTCCATTCCGCCCCTAAGCATTGAGAGACGCATTGAAAGGAATTTTTCCATGTCCATTTTCATCCAATCCTTGGGTGTCTCATAACTTTCGGTTTCCCCGAATTCCGGTGGGGTGGAAGGATAAACTTTGATCTTTGGGTAACCAAACCTACCAACAAACACAGATGGCGGAGATGATCCTGATACCTCATTCTTAATCTGCCTCTCGAATTTGGGTGTTACCATTGTGCTGACCAGTATTGGGCAGTATGAGAGGCCGCAAAGATTCTTCGCAGACCTGCACTTAATGCAGAGCGATGCGGGTATATTGAACGAGGTCTTGAATTGCATCCACTTACTCAGTCAGATTCTTGTAATAAAGGTTTCTTTGCAAGTTGCATTTTGCCTTCTCCCTTGGGAAAGCTAAGTTTGGTTGAATATATTCCTTGGAAGCGTCATAGATACAACAAAATTAGGCTCATCCACGATCTCGGAGACCTTTAGGTTTCCGGCTACGCTGCACAGCACGTATGCTTCCTCGCCGCTCAGGCCATGCATTCTTACCAGATCATCAATCATCTCTTCCACCGCAGTGATGGCAGCCTGTTTCAAGCTTCTGGATACTCCTGACGTCATGATAGATTCTGGTTCTGCCACCGAAGGTACCCTTGCCCTTGGAAAAGCGATTCTCTCTCCCTTGAGGACCCTGAACCTTACCATTGCTTCAGCAGGAGTTTCTATGGCCGTACCGCACACTTCGCCATCACCCTGAGCCGCATGCGGATCCCCGAAAGAAACCATTCCCCCATCAATGTTGCATGGCAGGTACAGCCTGGATCCCGACCTGAGAAGCCTGTTGTCCATGTTTCCGCCAAAGTGCCGAGGCGGTATCATGCCGTATTTACCGGAAGCGGGTTGCGTGCCGATCACGCCAAGAAATGGATCTGTCCTGATTCTTATTCCATTCAAAAAACCGTCCCTTGGAGTCGCATAACCACCAAATATGCTCCAGTGAAAAAGTCGTTCACTGAACCTGTTTTTGAGTAGGCCGAAGTCCGACGATACGGAGGTCCATCCCCAGTCTGCCGTCTTGATCTGTATAATCTCGATCTCAAGCGAATCACCGGTTGTGGCGCCTTCAACCCGTATGGGACCAACTGCAGCATCGTACTTGCTTGCATCCAATTTGCTTAACATATCAGAAGTTGAGTCTTTCGTTATCTGCATTGTTGAAGAGTCAGGGATGATGATCTGGACAATCTCGTTCTGTGGAACTGTGCATATCTCAGTATTTTCTCGCGACCATGTGGAGTGGAGGTTCGATTCCTTCCTTCCGTCGACAATCAGCATATAAGTACAATAGTAAGCAATTTAATAAAATAGCGCCTAACAGATACCAAAGATAAAAAATAGAGGTAGAGAATGATCTTCATCCTGTAGAAATGAAATATATAAACAAGATTTTGGCCCTACTCTTCGTCCTTCTTTTCTTAGCAGTAGTTCCAGTGCAATTTCTTTACAGATCCTGGGCATATGTTGAGGTTTCGCTCCACCTTGCATCAATTTTCAGCGCATACGAGACTTTTCACATTATAGTTGTTGCTGCCCTTCTGTTCATAATTTTTGCCGCAATGAGACTCAGGAGGCTGATAGGCTGGGAATCGGGAAGCTATTCCCTTCTGGCAATAGTTATACTTCTCACCATGTCACTTCTGCAGAACCCGCTGAGTTTAGTTGAAACCCTGGTTCTCCTTGTTATAGTGCTTGCCATATCTTCTGCAATATTCTTATATGAATTCAGATCCAAGAGGCGACGCTTTCTTTTTCTTGCCCCAGTCCTTGCATCCCTGATCATAGCATATTTGCTTCCCCTTTATGATATAGTGTTCTACGCCTTCTTCCTGTTTGTTGCTGCTACCGTCGTCAGGCCGCCTGTCAAGGAGTTGCAGCCCAAGGATGCAAAGGGCAAAGAGGGTGCGAAGACAGCAGAGAAGACAGAACCAGATGTGCCCGAGAAACAGGCGCAACCGCCCAGTCCGGTAGAAGCCGTTCCAGCTCAACCCGATCCGAGAACAATTATAGATGAAGTCCCTCCCGATCTAGACTCAGTACCGCAAAGCGTCTCATGGCCCAGCCAGAGCGATTATTCGAGGGCCATGCAGAATCTTGAGTTCAGCATTTCCAAGGAGAGGGGAGAAATACTTTCTTCAAAGATTGTTCCTAATCCGTATGTAAACATGCCTGGAAACGTTGTTTATTCCTCGGGAAATTACGGAACAGTATTCAAGCTGCAGAATGGACAGTCTGCCCATGCTCTGAAATGCTTTACCCGCAGCAAACCTGATCTTAGTAAACGCTATTACCTCATTTCAAAAGCAATTTCACGCTTCAATGATGGGTCCACTTTTGCGTCTTTCAGTTATCTGCCAAAGACTGTGAGGACACTTAAGAATCCTGCAGTCTATTTTCCTGCATTGTTAATGGAGTGGATAGACGGGGTCAATCTGAATTCATACATTTCCAATAATCTCGAAACGCCCCGAAAGATTTCAGACGTTGCGAAAAAATTCCTGTCTGTGGCTGTCAGGTTGCAGTCCTACGGAATGTCACACGGCGACATATCAGGAGATAATGTCATGGTAAACTCATCGGATGGAATTACGCTTGTTGACTATGATGGCATGTATGTACCCAGCCTCAAGGGAATGAAGGCTCCAGAGAATGGACATGATCATTTCCAGCATCCGCAGAGAACTACATCGACGTATAGTGAGCGGCTGGACAATTTCTCCGTTCTTGTGACATATCTTTCCCTACTCGCAGTGGCATCTGATCCTTCCATGTGGGGCAGATATAATAGAGGTGACCAGGATTGCCTGCTTTTCAGGAAAAGTGATTTCCTTATCCCTGACAGATCTCCGCTAATAAAAGATCTTCTTGACAAAAAAGGCAGGATAAGAAAGCTGACAAAGCTTCTTGTTGAGGCACTTGAACATGACCCTCTCTGGGACGGCATAGATCCAGACAAGCTGGCTAAGATACAGAGGTGACATCCTCCCAAGACTAAAGAGCGTGGGCTTCCTGTTTCAGCCAGTGTACCTGCCCTATTCCCTCCCTTGCGAGAAGGCTCAGGGTATCTATACTCCTGTCCACAGGCGTTAATTCCCCACTGTCCGTGGGTATTCCGGTCTTTATGAGACCGAACTGCTTTATGTTTTTTGCGGCATTCCATTCCCTTTCATGTGCGGTATTGCATTGCGGGCAGATCCATGTTCTTTCACCGAGTTTCAGGTTGTGGATATATCCACAGTGTGAGCACATCCTTGATGAAGGATCGAACCTTCCTATATCTATTATGCTCTTCCCTCTCTGCAATGCCTTGGTTTTCAGCATTGCCATGAAAGACGACCATCCTGCATCTGCTATGCTCCTTGCGAGATGGTGGTTCTTCATCATTCCCAAAACGTTCAGGTCTTCCGTTATTACTGTGTCATATGCCTTGAGCATTGCATCTGATACCTTGTTATGGAGATCCAGTCTCTGGTTTGCTATGTGTTCGTGCGCTTTAGCCACTTTTACTCTTGCCTTGTTCCTGTTTCTTGATCCCTTCTGCTTTCGGGAGAGCCTCTTCTGCAATAACGCCAGTTTCTTTTCCGATTTCTTGAGATTTTTGGGATTGTCAATTTGCAATCCATCCGATGTCGTGAGGAATACCTTTATGCCGACATCGATACCAATGGATGTACATGCTTCAATCCTTACAGGTCCAGGTACTTTCTTTCCGGTCTCGGCGAGTATTGAGGCATAATATTTCCCAGATGATGTTTTTGATATGGTGAGGCTTCTCATTTCACCTTCAATGTTCCTGTGCATGAAGAGACGCAATGGGGTCTTGAACTTCGGAATTGTAAGATGATTGTCCTTAATGGCGAAATGCTGTGGAACCGTGAATGAACCACCGTTTCTTTTTTTCCTGAAGGAGGGATATCCTGAAACCTTCCTGAAGAATCCATGAAATGCACTGTCAAGATGCATCAATTCCTGTTGCAGGCTTTGTGAATTGACCTCGTTCAACCACTCCCTTTCTTCCTTCAATGCGGGAAGGAGA
>JAKACH010000005.1 GCA_021821635.1 Thermoplasmata archaeon
CCTCATAAATACTTGAGATATTGCCGTCGGAAACAGAAAAAGATTGGACTGGTGGGATCAGGACTAGAAATGATATGGGAGAAGCAACGATAATTGCAGCAATTGCAGCAAACATGATCATCCTGCTCCTCTTGAGAATCATGTGATATAATAATCCAAGGATGTATAAAGACATCATGGTTTCATAAAACGCCCTTGCCTTAGTGCTATTTTTACTCTCACCTTTTCAATATATGTTAAAGAAAAAAAGGAAAAAATACATCATGAGCCATCGGACATCCTAAGACGAACTATTGAGACGTTTCAAAAGAATTTTCACCTTTTATCCATTAAATAACCTTAAATAAAATTATTAACCGAATTTATTTTCAATCCTCATTCGCCTGTATATCTGTTCAGTCAATTTAAGGAAAGGATAACAAGCTTAGTTCAAAGGAAAAATGTAGACTTTTAAAATACCAAACAAATATGCCCCTATAAGAAACGAGGGGCTTCCGAGCCAGGTTAAAGGCGAAGGTTTTGGCGTCAAACAGTTTCACTGTTTTATTGGTATCCTTGTAATTTCCTTGATTCCATCAAAGTCTGCATCGTCAGTTATAATTTTTGATACGTTTCGTTCAATAGCGCAAGATAGGTGAATCGAATCTCGCGGTTTCAAATTATACTTTTCCCGGATAACCTGACTCCTCCTAATTATCTCATCATCTACCGGTATAAATCTTAAGAACGGAAAATTAAGGAATCTCTTACCCACCTCAATCGAATCTGTTTTCCCAAAGATCCTTTCTACTACATAACTGACCTCATCCCAGGTTAGGGTTGATGTATAAGCCTGAATATTCTTCCCTTCTATCTCCGCGAGGATTTCCCTTGCAGTTTCAGACTCTTTTATATTGTTGTAAAGAACGGGGTATAGGAAAACATTGGAATCAATGTAGAATGTTCCTTTCATATTGTTCCTCGGTTATTTTCTTTATATCCACTCTTTTGGTAAGCTTCTTTGAATAAGTTGCGCAATAATAGTCCACATATGTTACGGAGGCAGGTTTGAGTTTTTTGATTATGACGGTATCATCAACTGTGTCGACAATTACCTCTGAATATTCCTTGATTCCAATTTTGTCTCTGATATCTTTTGGTATGACTATCTGGCCTTTTGGTCCAACTGTTGTTTTCTTTTCCATATATATGTTATATGTATAACATATATTTATACACGATCCACATGTTTTGTTTCATTTGGTTTCCCGCTTCAAACCTGTTCCTTGTCCGTAAATAATAATTCGCATTTGATATGTAAACCCTCATTTATTGGGTTTAGATAAAATATTAAGTTGTCTCCATAAAATTTAATTTTCAAGTTCGTATTATGCGTATTTACATTTATTTCAAGAAAAACGTTCGAGCTAGGGTACTCCAAGACCCTCTCAATCATTTCTGAGCCATTTTCTTATTGATCATTACTATGCAATTAGTTATCAAACCAGGAAAAAACTAGTGAAAAAAAATTGTCTATTGAAAATTGGAGAGCATCTTTCTCCCACATCGTAAAATGGTATTTATCCTGGAAAGTCGATTCTAATTTATTTCTAAACACCAAAAGGTATGTATATATAATACACATTATTATGTGTGTCAACTCAAAGACTTAACGTGACTCTGCCTGATGACGTATCAGAATTTCTTAAAACAAAAAAGAATAAATCTGAATTTCTAGCTGCGGCTGTGAGGGAAAAGGCCATTAATGATAGGAAGAAAGAAATCATGGAGAAAGCAATGAAGCTAAAGCATTACTACGAGTCTGATGAGGACCTCAATAGTCTTAATGGACTTGATTCTCAGGATTTTGTGGATTAAGGGGATTAGTTGAATCAAGGAGATATATGGTTGGTAAATCTCTCACCAACCGTCGGAGCAGAGATAACCAAGACTAGACCATGCGTTATAGTAAGCAGCAATGAAATCGGTATTTTACCACTGAAAGTCATTGCACCTATAACAGATTACAAACCTCGTTATGATTCAGTTCCCTGGATGGTGGAGCTGTATCCCGACGGTATAAACAATTTATCCAAGAGATCGGTCTTAGATTTGTTTCAATTGAGGTCAGTATCACAGGTAAGATTAATCAAAAACACAGGAAAAGTGGGAAAAGATGAATTTCAAAAAATCTTAGAAGCTACCAAGATTGTTTTTGGGATTTATTGAACAATATATTTTAGAGTACAGGTATCGACTCTCCATCACAATTTCCATCAATTCTCTCAACTTTTGTGTACCCCTTATTTCTCTTTTAGTTATTCCTATCATATTCTTGATTGGGTGTGAACCGATATCTCTTCATGATGTTATCTCATTCCATCTCTCACCTAATTCAATGCTCGAATACGCCTGATGAATTGGAATACCAGATTCCGCGATTAGTTTTGATATCTTCTAGGTGTCTATATTATGAAAGAAACTGAAAAATTTAAATCGATAGAAATGCAACAGTTTTTATTGTTTTCAATTTAACTTTTCCCTCTCAAAATATAAAGTTGAACGGGTTCCTGAATTGTATTTGACAGTCCTGTTATCGTAATGCCGGTTGTGAAAATCAGCGGCAACATGTCGAAAAACCTCCAGTTTGCCGCTCCGTTGTTTACTCTGAGGGGATTCACAATTAAAGTCAAATAAACATAACTGCTAAAATGATATACAGTTGTGTTTGACGGAAGCGAAATCGCACATCCTAAGACGAACTATTGAGACGTTTGGATGAATTTCCCCATCATCCATTAAATAACCTTAAATAAAATTATTAACTGGATTTATTTTCTATCCTCATTCGCCTGTATATCTTGTCAATCAATTCGTGGAAAGGATAAAATTCAACGAAAAGGAAAAATGTAGACTTTTAAAATATCAAACAATCATATCCCTATTACAAAGCGGAGATTGCCGAGCCAGGTCAAAGGTGATGGATTTAGGGTCCATTCCCGTAGGGGTTCGCCGGTTCGAATCCGGCTCTCCGCATTTCGAGCTTCACATTTTCAGAATTTACTTTACTTTAAACAATCATTTATACACTCAGATCGGAACTTCACGTGATTTTTATGCTCTTGCAGTAGTTTTTAAGATCCGTTTTCAGCTTTGGAGGAAGATAATAAGTGGGTTTACGCGGTTTTGAGGTATATTCCACCATAGATGTTATTACGAGTTACCATGAAGGCCCTATGACTCGTCTTAAATGGCTTATTTTATCTCCCTTCGGCTATGCACTTATTTAATTATTGTTTGTACCTCGATTTCGAATCAACAGAAGTATCGATTCTGTGCCATGAGGTTTATTCATGCCTCGAAGCGTTCAATCTTACATAAAATATGATACACTTCGCTCTCTATAGAATTACATTTTCTATACAAACCCTTAAAACAAAGAATAAGCAGGAATATTTATTACTGCACATCATATTTATAAGTCGATAAAGCTGAAACAGGATGAATTTATCAATAAGAACAGGGAGGCATGGAATGAGGTTACCCCCATACATGTCAGCCATAGGAAAGAAGAAGCCAAATTTTTTCAACGGGGCGGAAGCACCCTCGATCATGTTGAATTAAAACTTCTACCAGATCTTCGAGAAAAAAAGGTAGGTCATCTCTGCTGCAATTGTGGTCAAGATACACTTTCTCTTGCTAATTTAGGTGCAAAGTGTGTAGGTTTTGATTTCTCCGGTGCAGCTATAAGTGAGGCGAGACGTCTATCAGCAGATTCCGGTATCAAGGTAGAGTTTGTCGAGAGTAACGTCTTAGATATTCCGCACGAATTTTACAATAAGTTTGACCTGATATACATTAGCAAAGGGGTTCTTGTTTGGATTCCAGAAGTCAAGAAGCTTATCAAGTCTGCCTCTGAACTTCTCCATAAGGGAGGAAAACTCTTTCTCTATGATCAACACCCCTTTACCCATCTTTTTGATTCTGATCAAGATGGGGATTTAGTTGTAAAATTCGACTATTTTAAACAGAGTCCAAATGAATATAAGGGCCTGGATTACGTAGGTGGAACTGAATATGATGCCCTACCAAATTATCAGTTCATGGTTAGATTAAGCGATGTTCTGAATGGAATTTCCGAAAGTGGAATGAAAATTGATCTGTTCAAAGAATACGACCATTCTATGTTTCAACAGTTCCCTGGAATGGTAAAGTGCGAGGATGGATTGTTTAGATTCCCAAAGGAATCTGGCAGAACAAATATCCCAATGATGATGGCTTTGATGGCAACGTTAATCTAGTCCTAAGAATAAATGCAAGTCTAGCCTTTGAGCCTTAGTAAAAGCAAATTCTTATTATTTGTCATTTCGGAATTTTCTATAGTTTATAGAAAAAAGAGGCACGAAACAAGAAACATCGTATTACTTCGCATGTCTCGATATTAATAGGTCATTTGAAACATGTTTACCATCAAGTCATACAGGCAGTAAAGAACCGTTTAGTCAAGGGTGATTTACACTGCTTACAGTCGTAAATTAATATGAGTAAGGAATTCATTGCATGATAACAAGAACATGTTGCTTAAAATGATGGAAATTTTACTGAGGAATTTGATTGAATGAACTCTTTAAAATCATCGAAACTCGTGAAACTCCTGTGACATACTTCCATCCCTGAATGGTGTTGGATTCCCCGCTCATAAATGTTAAACTCGAGGTTTAGAATTTTTTAGATAGGGTTTTTGCCATTATTAGTTCTCTTCCAGAATGCAAGAAAATAGAAGCGAACAAAGAATAGTACCTGATATCAATTATCTTAGCTGGACTAAAGTGATCTCCCAAGGTTATACTATGGTAAAATCAAAGGATTGTTCGTCAATATGCAACCTGGAAACATATTTGAACCAAGTTTCACTAACTAAAAAGCTGTACATTGGAACACTATTTTAAAAAAAGGGCTATTTTATCATTTATCCTGGTTATGCTAATGACAGCCACGGCAATACTGGGGACAATCTCGGCGCAGCATTATGGTGGGCCCCAATTAAGCGCCTCAGGAGGCATCGCTGATCAGTATACGGCGACAAACTTTTTCGGACCTATGCAGAAAATTACTGATTATGCAAAAGGATGCATAGATCCTCTTATTAAGTTGAATAGTACAAGTCATCCTTACAATGGCACGGTGACCGTTGTAATAGGACTCAACCCGAGCAATGAGACTTTGCTCAATCATTTTCTTTCTGCTTTAAACAATCCTTCATCGCCACTATATCATAAATATCTCACGAAGGATCAGTTCGATTTAATGTTTGGTGGTTCTAAGCCTGTCTATCAGGATCTTGTAGCATATCTGCACCAGAACGGAGTTACGGGCCTGGCCGAATTCTCTGACAGAATGGAAATTTCGTTCACTGCCTCTCCCAGCCAGGTGAGTAATATATTTGGAATTTCATTATCAAGTTTTAATTCCCCTATCGGATCTTATTTTGCTCCAACACGGACACCCTCATTGCCGGCTGAAATTGCTGGCTCCGTGTCAGGCATCGTGGGACTGTCCAACTATTCTGTACTGATGAACGAATACGCACCACTTGTGCTTCAAAAGGAACATGCAGTTCATGCTCTTGGACAAAATGTCACAGTGAATGGTTTTCCGATACCGGTCAACTCAACGAGCGCTCAGTATCTTTATGGATCCGATATGCAGATAGCAATGCAGGAAAATACGCTTTTTGCCCAATTCGGATATCCCACAAACATGGTGGAGGCGACCATACTCTGGAGCGGCGAATATACCGGAACCACGAAACAAATAACATCAACTGGAGGGCTAATCTCTCCTAATACAAACGTTGGTCCGTTTGTGCCTTCAGATATATACGCTTACTACAATGAAACCCTTCCACCTGGCGAGCCGCATAGCAAGATCTACGCATACCCGATCAACGGTGCCCCTCTTCCAGGCATCAGGGCTTCATATGACTCGACCGGAGCTTATGTAGAGAACACCCTGGACCTGGAGATGCTGGGAAGCAGTGCTCCCGGGTCCTCAATCTACAACGTATACGGGAGCAACGCTTCCACCGTGAACCTTGTCGATGCCTTCAGCTCCATCCTGAATCCACTTCCTGCATATTCCGCACTGGATAATGTTTCGGTGATATCCAACTCTTGGGGTGGGACAGATGGCAACTGTACCATATGGTATAATGATCTTCAAGAGGCCAATGCCAGAGGAATAACAGTCCTTGCTTCCAGCGGTGACGATGCCGACAGTTCTTCAAGCTCAGAGTACATAGGGTCCAATGTAAGCTTTCCAGCTTCAATGGCCTACAATAATTTTGGCATGGTGGCCGTCGGCGGTGTTTCTGTAACCCTGACCCACTCCCTTCAGATATCGTCGGAGACAAACTGGTATGAACCTGGATCAATCACAAATCTTTCAACCGTTGTTGGAACAACTTCCGGAATATCAAGCGTGTTTCCAGAACCAGACTGGCAGGTGAATTCTTCCGCCAACTCTCTGATACAGGGACAGGGCAGGGGAGTCCCAGATATTTCCGCCCTGGCAAACAATACCATAATGACCATTAGTGTTAGCGGGTTCACTTACGATGCAACCAACGCTTCTCAGGGTTACCCGTTCGAGGCTGTTGCCGGCACCAGCATAGCCTCTCCTCTGCTGGGTGGTGTAATAGCTGAAATTGATCATTCTATAGAGAGACAGGGCACCTCACCATTGGGATTTCTGGATCCGGTTCTTTACAGCATTGGCACTGCAGAGTATAATCCAATCTCGTACTCAACCGGCATAGGTCATTACGGATCTGCTGCCTATAACACCTCCTTAGCGAACAGGCCTTACATGCCAGTAATATTCGGCCAGAACACGCTGTACACGGATAGATACGGTTACAGCCTCCTGAATGGATGGGGCACTATTAACGCTTATAATTTCACATCATTTGTGATAAACGACAACTTCACAATTATGTCAGGCCTTCTGGCCGGGATTACCGATATAGTGAACCTTTCTAACATCAACGCAACATCATATCTTGCGGACGGAACAATCTTCAGCAGCTTTAATGCGTCAATACAGCAGGCTTTCTTCTTGGCTTCGAGCCTGGGCACACCGGCGTTCTTTGTGCAGGCGATCATACAGATATCGGGGATAAACGAAACAGGATTTGCGGGGAATTTTTCATTGCAGATCGAAACGCCGTACATGGGTCTCTATCCTGATCTTGCAAGATATGAGTACAGATCCGCATCCATTTTTATTCCATGGGCAACAGCATTCAATATAACATCAATGCTTGACACAGCACCAGGTTATATCGGCAGCAGCATAATTTCACGCATTGGATCAGATATACTCTCTATGCCTGTTCCGGGTGCTTCTTACATCATAGGCAGGCTTCACTATGATTATTTTTACGGTGACTCTGTCGTTTCAATTGGGCCGAACGGACAAACAGGAATCCCGGGAACCTTCTCCCCCCAGTTCCTTGTGACCGGCGCACTTGCTGCAAAAGCAGGTGTTTTTGGTCCCGGCACGGGTGGAAGTGTTGTTCCGAGGCTACTGCCGTTCAAATCGCAGACATGGGTTGCCCCTGACAGCAGCGTCATCGCCCTCCAGACCACTCAGACTGGATCGATAGGTGCGAATATAGCTTATTCTCCTTCAGGCAACGGAACATGGATATTCAGCTACCTTCAGAGAAGCCTTCAGCAGGGTATCTCTTCTTATGTCAAAGGCAACTATGTTGTTACATTCAACGAAACGGGCTTGCCTTCAGGCACTGCATGGCATGTTAATATCCTGGGTCTTCCACCTTCCCCTTCGATATCCACGAATGGATCGTATTCAGCAAATGTGACAGACGGTCCATATCAGTACAGCGCATATGCTTCAAACCCGATTTACGCTCCGACAGATAACGGGACTTTTATCATAAACGGAGAAAATCTATCAATAACACTTCATTTTGAGAAGAAGCTCTACAGGGTGACATTTATTGAATCAGGCCTGCCTTCTGGCGTGACATGGTCTCTGGATATAAAAGGGATAATTAGCACTGGCCAGATCCACACAAATACTGTTTCCGTGAACCTTACGAACGGGACATACAGCTACAATTTCTCCAGATCCAGCAACATATATACAGCAGCTCAGTTCTTTGGCACGTTCACGGTTAACGGGTCAGCCATATCCGTTCCGATTGAGTTCTTCAAGCTGAAATATAGCGTGAGCATCTCTGAATCCGGGCTCCCGGCAAACCAGAACTGGACAATTGTCTTCGACGGGGTAAAATACAATCTTTCCAGCATCCCACTTGTGCTGTCTCTTACAAACGGAACCTATAACTTTACAGTATACAGCGTACCTGGATACAGGGTTGCACAGCCCTCAGGGACCTTCGTAGTAAGCGGATCCGCCGCTTATCTGGTCATAGAATTTACCTCACCAAAAACCCTTGAGTATGAGATCGAGTTCGTTGTTGCTATCATAGCGATGGTTCTTGTAGCTTCGTTTCTCTTCTATCTTCTTGTAAGGAAGAAAGTATAATTTTCGCTCCTTGAAATCAAGACCTCAATATGATGCATTCGTCTCCGAACTCATGCCATCGGAACCCGTGTTCACCCGACGCTTCATATGCAGCCCTTATCAGTCCGATACCGGCGAATGCGGATATCAGAAGCATATGGGATGTGGTTGGATCATGCATTCCCGTCACTATCCCGTCCAGTCCTGTCTCAGTGTCCTGATCTATGAATATTGAGGTGAATCCACTACCAGGCCTGAAAACATCATTTTTTCTCACAGTCGTCAGCGCCCTCGCAACGCTTGTTCCGAGAGCGATTATCCTGCCTCCCTTCTCCCTGGCACTGGAAATCATCTCTGAAGTGCTTTCAGGTATGTCATAATATTCCGGCAGGAGGCTCTTCTGATGAAGGAACTCCGAAGCGTCCAGAGACCCAAGGTTGCAATGGATTGTTATAGGTGCAAACCGTATTCCTACTTTCGTCAATGATGCAATTATTTCACCGGTGAAAGGCCTGGAGGCAGACGGATATTCCACTGATCCCTCAACCGCCGCCAGTTCAGATCCATATACAGATGCTGGATAAAGCGGGCTATTTTCACCATATATAATGAAATCTCCGGAATTGTTCATCAGTTTCTTGAATGCAGCGGGATCCGAAAATGCCGCGTGCCAAAATCTCCCATACATCTCATATTTCTTGCCCAGCGTAAGGAATGAACCATTCAAAAACGTTATAGTGTCTCCGCTCTGGTATGCATGTAAACGATCCCTTACCTCCACTATAATCCCGGTCTCGCTGTACCCAAAATTCACGCGCACATATCGATCCATATCTCTAACGTACCCTTTCATGCTTGAGCGGACGATTTTGCTGTTGTTATAGACAAGCAGGTCGCCTTTTCGGAGCAGGTTCACTATATCTGCAAAATGCAGGATAGAATAAGTGCCGGATGATGCCTTTATCGAAAGCAAATTCACATCGGAACGTTTCCTGTCCAGGTATTCAGTCGGAACTCCTGCAGGAAACTCCCTTGCATGAATAAGGTATTCAGATGGTGCAATCATCTTCTCACCTCTTCTCTGATCCTGTTGAAGACCTTCAAAGCTGCAACAGCAGGATCAGCAAGTCCTGCTGGGTCCGCTTCAGGATCGGCAGTCATGTGCATCGTTGTGTTCATGTCGCCCGGGTCTATTGAAAGAAATTTCACTTCATGATTTTCCAGCTTCAATGTCTCCATTATGTAATCCATCGCACGCTTTGAAGCACCATAGAAACCCCAGCCAGGGTAAGGCGATTCCGCCACATCCGATGTTATATGCACAACTGCTTCAGGGTTGCATTTCCGCATAAACTCCTGCGCCATGAAGGTATTAGAGATCAGGTTAACCTCAACATCCTCACGGAGGTTGTTTATATTTTCGTCTACTATCTTCGTGGCTCTGGAAACCCAGCCGGCATTCAATACCAGAACGCGAGGGTTTCCCAGCAGTCTTTTAGTCTCCGATATAACCCTTTCAATGTCTGCTTCAAACCTTATGTCTGCTTTCAATCCTAGGAAAGATGGTTCCATGAACTCGATATCCTGAGGCCAGCTCCGTGAGAATGTGCTTACTTTCCAGTTATCCTTGAGGAAGAGATCTACGAGTTCTTTACCAAGACCTCTTGATCCTCCTGTTATTATTGCTGTTCCATTCATGATTGAAAAGAACAGGGTAATAAATAAACATATTAGTTTATAAAGTATATATAGTATTTCAAGAAGAACTTCCGAGGATCGAATGCACCAGGTTCTCCATATCCCTGGTTCGCATATTTGGAGTAAGCGCAATCTCATCCCTGTAAAAGACTGCTTCAGCAATCATGGATCCTTTGAAGAAAATATCAAAGCTAAGAGAATATACGCTGGAATCCTTGGTTGGAATATCCTCTATTACTTCTAGCTCCTCCTTGCCCTCTTCTTTCAGTTCACAGTAAACAAATTTTAGAGTAAAATCTGCCGCCTTAATTTCCGGGCTGCCTGAATTCTGGAGCGTTGAAAGCAGGTTGGTGAATACAGCATCCTCATGTCCAGTTATATACCGCTTCGCTGAACCCAGCCTTTCCTTTCTCTTATGATCCAACATGCCTCTTTAAGGCAGAATCTGGATATAGGCTTTTTGCCGGGCCTAACGTATTTCATGGTTTATGCGGCTTATTTTCTGATGAGCTTCTTGAAATCATTCAGGCTGAGCGTATTGACAACCTTGTCGGGAGTGAGCCATCCCCTCCTTGCTATCGCTGCTGCAAACCTAATAAACCTGAGATCTGCGACACTGTGAGCGTCGCTCCCAAGAGCAAACCTTACTCCAGCATTCTGGATCCTTCTTACGATATCCGCAGGGAGGTCAGATCTCTCCGGGAAACCATTTATTTCAATAAAGACATTATTTTCCAGGCACTTCTCTATGACCGTATCAAGATCTATGTTGTAGGGCTCCCTCGTACCTATGAGCCGCCCGGTGGGGTGGGCTATCGCATTCACCCGACCGGACTGGATTGCCCTTACAATCCTGTTCGTGTTCTCCTTCCTGTCCTTCGATATGTACTGGTGCAGGGCAGCAAGCACATAATCCATCTGATCAAGCGTATTTCCAGTCAGATCAAGGGATCCGTCCTTTAGTATCTCCAGTTCTACCCCTTTTAGCGCAGGCATGCCGAGCTTCTTTGACTCATCGTCGATCCTTGCATTCAGTTCGGAAAACCTTTCCGGATCAAGGCCATGTGCAATTTTGAGGCCGGCGCTGTGGTTGGTCATTGCTAAATACTCAAGGCCATTCTTCTTGGCGCGCTCAAGCATCTCTTCTAGCGAGTTCCTGCCGTCGCTGTCATTGGTATGCATATGCATGTCGCTCTTTATGTCCTCATACTTCACTATATCCGGTAACGTGCCGTTCATGGCAGCCTCAATCTCACCTGTATTTTCGCGAAGTTCCGGCTCTATGAACGCAAGCCCCAGGCTTTCATATATCCCTTTCTCATCCTTTCCTGCAATCCTATTCTCGCCCTTGAAAAGGCCGTATTCATTCAACTTGTATCCTTTCGATATCGCCAGATCACGAAGATGCACATTATGATCCTTGCTTCCTGTGAAGTACTGGAGCGCGGCTCCGATGGAATCTGCATCGATAAACCTGAGATCGCATGTTATCCCGAGTTTCAGGTTTACGGTTATTTTTGACTCTCCCGAAACCACCACTCCGGATACAAAATCAGAACCGATAAAGGCTTCAGATGCCTCACCCCTTCTTGTGGAAGAAGCAAGCATATCAACGTCCCCAATAGATTCCCGCATCCTCCTCGCTGATCCAGCGATTATAAGGTTATCAAAAAGACCGGTCCCTTCCAGGTATGACTTGAGTGACTGAATATCTCCATAAGCTCTTCCAAGCAGGATCCTGGAGGCACCGGATTTTGAATACACCTCTATCCCTTTCAGGAGATTAGCCTCTGTTTTTTCTCCGAACCCTGGAAGTCCAGCAACCTTATGTGCATCTATTGCGCTTTTCAGGCTTTCAACGTCTTTTACTCCGAGGTTAATGAAAAGAGCTGCTATTTTCTTCGGTCCAAGTCCCTGTATCTTTCTAAGATTCCTGAAATCAACAGGATATTTCTGCTTCAGTTTATCATAGGCGTCAATTTTACCCTCCTCGATATACTGCCGGATCTTCTTCTCAATGGCAGATCCAACGCCATCAATCTTTCTGAGATCATTCCTTTTATAGATCTCTCGAACATCCTCGCCGAGTGCAGTAAGATTGGCAGCAACTTTTCTATACGCAAGCGACTCCCATCTGTTACCCTCAATCTCCTCAATATCAGCCATTTCGGAAAATATCTCGGCAAGTTCGTCGTTTATCACAATAAAATATGGTCCGGTTGGATATTTACTTTGCCAAACCCCTAAGAGATCGCAATGCATTCAAGAATTGAATTGAATTCGGTTATAGATCAGAATGCCTGGTCAAAAATGTCAGTTCTCTGAATGTGACGGTTAGCTGCTTGAATAATAAACCGATTTAATAATACGTGCATAGTCTGAACATAAGCGAAACCTGTATTCCGGTAATTATGCTAGCTATTCGTTCGATCAATGTGAACAAAGGGATAAAAATACTGGTACCTGGAAGAGCAACTTCATAGAAAACGATAGTTTTTGCACCAAATTGCCCCAACCAGCCAGTTTGCTCTGCCATGATATATCATGCTTCAGGATTAAATACCCACATTGTGGGCAGATTAAAGTTTGTCCCTGAAATGCTTATTGAAGTGCTGAACCTGTAGAGATTCGTAAGCACGGAATTGCCATTCTGTCCGCTTGTCGTTCCAACGTTTTCTATAGCGGCTCCATACACAACGACACCAGATTTCGCAGTTACCACACCACCCAAGAAAAAAGACAAAGCTGCGGTAGAAAACCCTGCAATAGCGAGAACGGCAGCCGCTGTGTCTGCCCAGCCTCCACCAGGCCACCAGTCGGCAGCTACGCCAATAGCCTCGATTGCGCCGATGTACGCAAGTCCCAGGTCAATAAGGCCATTGATTGTTCCATCAAGGTTCTGGTAAGAGGTACCAAGATTATCCATAATCTCTGACCACTGGAGTTCCTGGGACGGCAATAATGGGCCTTCCTGCAAAGGAGTGCTGTAGTTGAAGAAGCCCAGCGTCTTTTGTGCAGAGAGGTTGGAGTAAGGACTCGATCCATTATATCCATCGTACTGGAATCCAGATACGAACCTGCCATTCTGTACGTTGATGGAATCAACCTCGACTGTAGTATAATAATCATTGTAATAACGCCAAATGGTCGATCCGCAGTCGCGGTAAGCAAACTGGTATCTGTACAACGTCATGTTGCCTACCACGTATATGTATCCGAAGGAGCGAGTCCCGTTAACAGAAGAAGGGTATAACGTCATTAGTTGAGGGGTGAATATGTTGTATGGATTCCATGTTCCAGTAGTGCCCATTATATAAGAGTATGAACCGTTATTCTCATAACCCTTCATGGCTGAAAAATGTATGTAATTATCAAAGGCACCCAAGCTGACTTCCGTGCTAATTATTTGTGTAGTACTTGTATCATTGTCAAACAGGAGCGGTATACGCACATTGTAAGTTGAATTCTGTTCCTTCAGGACCCAGCCATACAAAGTCCCCTGGCATGGGAATCCATCCGGCACATAGGAAGGAGAGCCTGACTGCTGATCGATAGGGATGAACATTCTAGGCGAGCCGCGCAGATCAGGATGCTCGCTGATCGTGATATTAGTCATGTTTGCAAAGTACGAAAATGGGTTAAATGGGAAGTAACCATTATACTGTATAAGAACGTTGGAGGTGGCATTATATGAGAACATATATGTCACTGCAACGCTCATTGATGGTTCGCTCTCAACCTGATTGGTTACAGAGAGAAAATGCTGCCATTCAATAGCAACGTTTATAAAATCCGGGGAAGTATTTCCAATGCCATTCCCAGAAGGACCTATCCATGCCTGCAAAACCGGATTCAAATCGTTACCTGACACCACATATGGCGTGGTAATATTCAAATTGCCAATATTTGCCATGGCCCATATTTGCAGATATGCCGATAACATTACATATGAAGCGTTGCCAGTATTATTGGTTGCTTCACCCTGAACTGTTATACTTGAAGGCAGATAAGTCGTATTGTTGACGATAAATGAACCAGAGGGTGTTACATTCAGGAAGGTAGGGATTCCGGTAGGGGTCGGAATATTCTTTGTCTGAGGAGAATGCAGGACTTCAAAACCTGCAAAACCTGCAAATATTATAACCGCTACAATTATGCCAATAAATATCCTGTTACTCAGGAAATTACTTGACATAATTGAATTAAGTATCCTAAAGAACATAACTCTATTTGCAAAATCGTCAGGATTAATATGTATATACCCGCAAGAGGCACATTCGAGATAATCTCATCGATGATCGGATAGGCATTATTCTTAAAGGTGATTTCAATACAGAAGCATGGCAAAAGTATTGTTTCTAATACTGACTGGCAAGGAAAACCCTGCTAGGGCGGATCTCGGATTGATAAGTGCATCAAGGTCTGTTGATAAGAAAAGATACGAAGATCTCAAAGTTGTTTTCTTCGGCGCTAGTGAAGAATACATCACCGAACTTAAGGGGCCTGCATTGGACGCATTCAAAATTCTATACAATGCTGGAGCAGTGGATTCAGCCTGCATCGCAGTGGCAGAACGTCTTGGGAAGAAGGAAAAATTAGAGTCGATGGGAGTAAAACTCTTACCTGCGGGAGAGCGCATAGCTCACTACGTTAATGAAGGGTATCAGGTTATAAGTTTCTGAAAATCACACACATGAAAAATTAATAACATTCAGGGCACTATTGCCTTCATGGCAAAGATCAACGAAGCCGTCGGCATTCTGGTAAGCAATAACCCGCTCTATTCTATTCTTATCAAAAGCAACCTGGTGAATTACACCAATCTGGCCAAAGCGCTGGTGCCACAGGTGCGTGCCCTCCTGAAAAGGGACGTGAAGATAAACACTATAGTGAAGGCGCTCAGCCTGATGGCCTCCCATGAAGCGGAAGAGGAGACTATTAATTTTCTCAGCAATGCCAATCTTTCCCTTGAATACAAATTCCTGGAAAAGGAAGTACTCAATCCAGGGCAAATAGATCCAAATTTTCTCGTCGCTTACAGAGAGGATGGCACCATAAAGTACCTTATTGGCAATGAGTCGAAAGGCAATCTGGCATGCATACGTATATCACTTCCTAAAGAGATAGCAGGCAAACCGGGCATCACCCTTTTTCTGGTCCAGTATCTGATGATGCAGCATATTTCAATTGAAAGGATATACAGACTGAGCAACCAGGTCATTCTCGTCTCAACACTGGCCGAAGCCGACAGTGTGGTTAAGCATCTGAGTTCACTTCTTTATAATTCACACTTGTGATTATTTATCATGGTTCTGATTATTTATATAGCGGCATGAAATACTGTACATCTTGGTATGTCAGTCGAATTGATTCAGTTAATCCTGTCATTCATTTCTGGGATTCTGGTTGGCTTTTCACTTGGTCTCATAGGCGGCGGAGGATCGATTCTCGCCATCCCTCTTCTGATCTACTTTGTAGGATATGATCACCCTCATATCGCAATCGGCACAACGGCCCTCGCTGTAGGTATAAATGCATTCCTCAACCTCATTCCGCATACCAGGGCCGGCCATGTAAATTACAGGGTTGGGGCAATGTTCAGCCTTCCTGGTATCGCCGGGGTGATCATAGGTGCAGAACTTGGTCTCCTGACACCAGGCGGAAAACTCCTTTTCATATTTGCCGCAATGATGCTTTTCATCTCTGCAGTTATGTTCAGGAGAAGCCTTAATGTTAAATCAGAACAGACACCAAAAAGCAAAGAGAGAAAGACTACGCCCAGAAGCACGGTAAAGATAATGCTTTCAGGTCTGGGCGTAGGTTTCATGTCCGGTTACTTTGGAATTGGCGGTGGTTTTTTGATTGTTCCTGCACTGATGTTATCTTCCGGGCTCCAAATAATAAATGCCATAGGCACATCGCTCATCTCAGTTGGAACGTTTGGAATAGTAACTACGCTCACATATGCAGTAAGCGGAAAGATTGATCTTTTGATATCTGCCTTCTTCATACTGGGTGGAATTGGCGGCGGATGGCTTGGTGCACGGAAGGCATCATCACTTCCCACCAAGACTCTAACACAACTGTTCTCTGTAATAATTGCCATAGTCGCTTTCTACATGTTATACATGAATTTCCATTCCATATGACGCAATGATACATTTCTCTATATTCCGAGAGCATTGCGATAATACTAAGAACTAACTATTAGAAAAAAAGTCTTTGAAACAACATTATCGATCTGAGAATCTCACAATCTGATTCCAGAAGAACGAATTTAAGCAGTTTTAAAAATTAATCCTCAACCAAATTCTTATGTGTTCGCCTGAAAACCATGCTGACAGCAAACTAAAATAGATCAGCTCTTCTCTATCTTCTTCTTTAGATCCTTTATCTCTTCCTGTAATGCCTTGTTTAAAGGGTTCTTTCTTGCCTTTTCTTCCAGTTCCACCAGTTTATCCTCCAGACTCTTCTTCTTTCTTGAAAGATCCCGTTTACCCAGTCCCATGCAATTGTATCACACGCGGATAATAAAATATTCGTTTTCACATCGATCAGACCCCATAAGCTGTTTTGCTTCGACCTTACTAAAATCCATTCATTTCAAGACAGAAAATACTTCACCATATATTCGGGCAGGTCAGTTGCCTTCTCATAGTATCTGTAACCGTATTGCTCAATTACACTCTTAGCTTCTTTGGTGGATTCCATCTTTTTCTTTGAATCGACATGAAACCATGCTGGAAAGACTTTCAGATCCTCATGCAAGTCGTGCTCATTAAGCATTTTAAAAAAGCTATCCACCTTTTGTAATACGACAGAACTTTCCTCGGTTGACATGAGATCGATCAGCGATTTTCCCATTCTTCTTATCATAATATGATCGGATAATGCCTTCTTAATCATCTCATGGAGACTTCTATCCTCTGGAAGTGTGCTCTCTATCACGGGAAAAACCGCATTTTCCTCTATCTCCATGTGACACTGCGCCTTGAAGTGAATGATGCTTTCAACCCTTACGGGACTTATGGCTTTTTCATTTCCGATACCCTGCTTGATTGCAAAGTGATCCAGCATAAGGAGCCCTATCAAATCTCCCATTTTACAGGAGAAGATCATGGCATACACCATAAACATTACCCATGCGCAATCTGCATGGAAGTAAAGCTCTTAATTAAAAATTGCATAACCTGTGGTTGCCTGAAACAGTTATTAAAATTACAGATCTAAGTAAAAGTTACGGTAAATTTGAGGCGGTCAAAGGCATTTCATTTGAAATCTTCAGAGGCGAAATCTTCTCAATACTAGGACACAACGGAGCAGGTAAAACAACAACTCTTGAAATTATAGAGGGACAGAGAACCAGGACTTCCGGAACTGTTCAGGTCCTGGGTATGGACCCGGAAACAAAAAGGGCTGAAATCTCACAGCGCGTTGGTATACTGCCACAGGACTTCAACTTCCTGGAGCTTATAAACTGTGGTGAGGCCGTAGATTTTTACATAAAGTCTCTTAATGCAAAGGATTCGGTTGACGGAATACTTGAAAGGGTGGATCTGCTGGATAAGAAACGATCACTCATAAAGAACCTGTCGGGTGGAGAAAAACACAAGCTTGGACTTGGACTTGCGCTCGTCAACGATCCGGAGATACTCTTTCTTGATGAGCCTACCACAGGACTTGATCCGGTTGCCCGCAGATCGGTATGGAAGGTGATTGAAAGACTTAAAGGATCAGGCAAGAGTATCATACTTACAACTCACTACCTTGAGGAAGCACAGAAGCTTGCAGACAGGGTCTGTATTATGGATCGTGGCATGATCACAATAACAGCCACGCCAGACGAAATAATCCATAAATATGGTAAAGGGTCGGTACTGCGGTTATCCTTCAGCGACCCGGACATGAAGGCTTTCCTGAAACTTGGAATGAAGCACAGGCGATCGGGGGATTTCATCGAGATAGATATATCGACAATGGATGAATTCTTCTCAATCATTGACAGATTCAAGGAGATCAGGATTTCACCGGAAAACCTTACCTTGACGAGGGATACGCTTGAAGATATATTCATAGATCTTATGGGAGCGGACGGAAATGAATCTTAGGCGGATACTGCTCTACCTGAAGCTTGATGCAAAATCCTTCATGCGGGGAAAAACAGGCCCGTTCTTTCTGATAGTCTTTCCCATCATACTCATCCTCCTATTTGGCTCCATATTTGGCTCCAGCGGAGCAACTGCAAAAACAACGCTGGTTGTTCAGAACCTTGATCCTGGGAATGATACATGGGGAATTGTCAACAGCATTAACCAGACCGGGCTATTCAGCGTCGTGGTGATAGCACCCGACGTGAACATATCCACCTACATAGCACAGAATAGCATCGACAGTGCACTCCAGATACCTGAAAACTTCTCTGTAGAATTTTCAAAGGGTGTCATCAGCCTTACTTATTACAGCAATCCAAGCAATCAGATAGCTTCGGCTTTGGGGCAGACCCTGGCCAACGAAATAGCACAGTCCTACAACTCAAATCTTACAGGCAGCAAGAGCGTGTTACTTGTAAGCCGGCCTGTTCTGGAAAAGTTTTCAAAGACGATAGATTATTACATACCTGGATTCATAGGCTTCACAATACTCAGCGGTGTTTTTGCTCTTATCTACCAGGTTCCAAACTATCGCGAGAAGAAGATTTTCAGGCAACTATCTTTCGTCGGGCTCACCAAATCAGAATGGCTCGCAGCCAGCGTAATCTTCTTCACACTGTCAACCTTCATTTCGGATCTGGTGCTTGTTGGGATTGGATACGCGGTCTTCGATGCAAACCTTTCCCTATCGATCCAGTCAATATTGCTCTCTGCGGTTGTGATCTTCCTTGGAATGATATCGTTCCTTTCAATCGGGCTGCTTGCCGGCCTCCTTACAAAAGAAGAAAACTCGGCAAGCCTGATAGGTAACGTTATCTTTTATCCAATGCTTTTCCTATCAGGAGTGTTCTTTCCAATCAGCGATATGCCTGCATTTCTTCAGGTGGTCTCTGAATTCCTTCCACTGACATATTTCATAAAGGCACTGGACAACCTGATTCTCTTTGACAACATACAGGCCGTTGTGCTTCCAATCACAATCATGGCTGTTATAGCCGTACTTCTTTTCTTTGCTGCCAGTTATATTGCAACGAATAGAGAAAGACTTTAGGAAAGAGCGATAATTAAAAGCTCCGTTCGTCAATATTAGTTGCAAACTACCTGCAGGTAAATATTTATCAAATATATGTATGAGGTTAACATGGCATCCGGAAGTCACGGCGTGAGGAATATAGCAATAATCCTGGGGGTTGTTGTAGTCGCTGCCGTACTGATCGCGGTCTTTGTTTTGCCGGCATCTCCACACTTCGGTTTTGTTTCAGAGCAGCAGACAAACAAAATAACGCACCAGAACTTTACTTCCTCACAGAGTTCCAGCTCGTCCATATCCAACTCGACCAGCGGAGAAAAAAAGGCAGAGTCAGTTGAGTACTATGCCGGCACACAATCGGTAACCATATCTGTGGTTGAGTACAATTCACCCTCGATGTCAGCGAAGGCTTATGGGAACTTCACCCAGCTCCTCGGAACATCGCTTTCATACTCCCTGATTGGCGTTTCGCTTCATAACTCCACTTACAGGAGCTTCAAGATTGCCTATGGATACGTCAACGTTTCCCTTCTAAATTACAACATATTCTTCGCGGCCGGACTTGATGGATCATACCTTTTCCTAATATACGGTTTCTTGACTTCTGGAAACTACACCGAGGTCTCTGCCCTTGCAGATGCACAAGCCTCAGCTATGCTATGAGCTTATCGACAATTCTTTTCAATTTATTTTTACCGCATTTTCACAATTCCCGAGTAGCGTCTCCCCAGGATGCGGCCATATAAATCGAATGCTTCGTGGTTTACCATAAGTATTAGATAACAAACGCGAGGATGAGCACAAGCATGAACGCAACTATCATGTAAATCATGTACCAGGTTATTGAGCTGTTCATCACCCGGTATGCGAATTGCCTGGCAAATCTCCGATATCCCGAGGCAAAAGACTGCATTGCGAACCAGAAAACGTCGACAACGCTCATCTGCCTGTTCCCATCGCGAATCCTGGTCCTGAGAATCCCCTTCAGCATCAGTCGGATGTTGCTGGCATATGCGAATGAAGTGTAATATTGATCGAAATCCACGCCTCCATTCCATCTTGGCACTATTCTCAGTTTTCCTTTCCGTCTGTCAAATACCAGATATGCTGCCAAAGCAAAAAAGATGATTATGACAAGAACGTACAACGGCGATATCAGCCCAAAATCCGCGGCACTAAACTTCGACTGGATTGTGAAACCATTGTATACAAGAACTGAAGGAAGCCCTGATATAAACTGCGGCTGAATGAGGAAATTGGCTAAGACGAAGAGCAGAATAAGGATCACTCCTGTCGAGAGCAGGACATACCCTTCAGAATTCTTCATGCTTCCCTTGGGATGACCATGAACCTGCGAGAATGAGAGTACCTTCATCATCGATGCTGATGCAAGGCCTTCTGCCAGCGCAATCATCGAACCTGCGACCACGCTCGCTATTCCTATCAAACCATACTGGTATGCACCCATGAAGAAGGATTCAAGCAGCATCCATGTGCCGAGCCCACCGATTGTCGGCAGTAAACCGGAAAGCGACATGGTGACAAGGAACCACCCAAGCGTCAGGAACGAATTTTTACTGCTGTCCACCTCGCTGAAATTCTCCTTTCTGGTTGTTCCAATTCCTATGAACAATCCGGTCTTAGCCACCGAATGGGCAAGTGCAAAAATCATTATCACTGCCAGCAGGTAAGTCTTTAGAACGCCTTCACCCAGGGCTACATACAGCCCGATGGCAGCCAAAATGGAGCCATTGTTTTCAATTGTGCTGAAACCGCCCAGCATCTTCATATTCTCGGACACGTAGGCAAACAGTGCTGCAAAGAACACTGTAAGCACTCCCACCGCTAGCATGAAGAAGCCCAGATAGATTGAAGAAGGGCTGAGAAGCATTATCCTGGCAATTCCGAATACCCCCATCAGTGTCATTGTAGCACTGAAAAGTGCGGAATCGTTCGCAGGTGCATTCCCATGTGCAATAGGGAGCCATTCGCTTATCATGAACGGGGTTATGCCCATCTTAGTCATGCAGCCGATTGCAATGAGAAGGAGCGGGAGATCTGACGTGAGGCTCTGGAAGCGGAAGTCCATGGTACCGGTCTCCTGAACAGCGAAGATGGCTCCTATTACCAGGAATACGGTGCTTATCTCGCTGAATACCATGAAAACATAAGCGGCATTCCAGTGCTCCTTGTTGAGGCCAATCGATGCATACGCTGGAATGGACATAATCTCCCAGCCTATGATGAAGGTCACATAATCTGAGGACTCCAGAATAACCATCATGCCGAAAACAGTCATTGCAAAAAGTGGTGTCAGCCATTTACCGTAACCGGCTGAGTAAGTCATCGAGAAGATAGAAATCAGAATCCATGCAATCGAAGCTATCAGAGAGAAATAGGCAAGGGGATAGGCAAGGTTTCCAGAACCAAGGAGGGTGAATACAGCCATCTCGAGTGATCCAGCAATCACGAGCGCATAGGATGCTTTCCTCCACCAGATCCCGACAGGCATTGCCACTGCGGTTATAAGCAGGGAAAAATAGACGGGATTCATCTTTTACCCTCCCTGGCTCTTAATAATGCTTCCAGGATTGTATAAGGGCTGGGAGGGCATCCTGCGATTTCTATTACTGAGTCCTTGGATAGATGCGGTCTCTTTCCAATAATACCTCCGCTTATGGCGCATGCGCCTAATGCAATGATGAGCTTCGGATCAGGCATTGCCTCAAATGCCCTGGATATCACCTGATCCATTCCCTCCGTATATACGCCCATAAGGACAAGGGCATCCGCATGTCTTGGTGTGTTGGTAAAGAATATGTTCAGCCTGCTAGCATCGAATTGGGGGGCAAGTATTGAGAGGAGCTCCGTGTTGCAGGCGCCGCAAGTTCCTGAATCCACCGGATAGAGGTAGAAGGATCTTGAAAGAATGCCTGGAAACTTACCGCTAACCCTGAAACTGCTCTGATCTCCTGTTGGCTTATAATCAGGAAGACAGAGCCGGCATGATATGCATTTTCCCGCATTCCACTTTCCCTGCTCTATGGCATTGGTTGGGCACTCAGGCGTGCCGTTACCAGCAAGCTTTGAGGGCCACAGTGGCGGTTCTTCGGGATGGGCTTTGGGGAATTTCTCCGTCTTCTTGCCGTTTCTGAGGCCCTTGAGAAACCATATTGTGGTCCTCATTCTATTTCCACCCCCGCCTCGGATATCCAGATTCCAAAACTCTCCCAGTTGAAGTGAAAATCGGTGAATATGTTTCCCTGCATCGACTGCTCAAAGGCGATGATGTTTGAGACCGATGGAGAGCAGAATTCTATTCTTTCCACGCTGCCATTATTTATGGAAAGATAACAGAAGAGATCACCCTGGGGACTCTCCACCCGCGCAGCCCCAATGCCCGTTCCATGTATATTCATTAGGTTTGCTTGATCAGGTCTTCCATTCGAAATGATCTGATTAACTATCGCAAACGATGAGAAAATCTCATTTCCCCTTACCAGAAATCTTGCGAAGGCGTCTTTTCCATCCTCAATGTATGGCTCAAAGCCATATCTGCCATAATCAAGGGAAGGGCTGTCGATCCTTGCATCGTATTTATATCCGGCTGCCCTTGCGGCCGGTCCGACCAGCCAGACCTTCTCTATTTTTCCGTTACCCTGCAGCCTGTTGACAAATATCTTTGAATCCTGCAGACTCTCAAATAAGAGCGCAAAACGCGTCTCTATATCTTTTGTTCTGGTTACAATACCAGACGGTATCCTTACACTGGGTTTTGGCGTATTATGAACACCAAAAAAGTACCTGTGGCCGAATATGGAGGAGATCACGCGAGTTACCTCTTCCCTCATCTGTGCAATCTGGTGATATGGAACCCCGAATCCTGCCGGTTCACATAGTCGCTCAAGCACGTTCAGGTGGCTTCTTATTCTCTCCAGTTCCATCTGAAGGATCAGTTCCTCATCAAGTCCAGTGTTCTGCTCCGTGAGCAGTGCGTCTTCAACAGCCTTTAAAAAGGCGGCCTGATAGGATGACGAATGATATCCATTAATTCTTTCGACCAGAATGAATGCGTCTTTCAGGCTAAGTCCAGATAATTTTATCGTTCTTAGCTTGTATGTCGGGTCAACGGCAACTGACCGGATCATTTCTCCAGGTGTCGAGAGAGCGATCCTGACAGACTCAATCATCCCTCCGGTGGAAGGACCGTAATTGAAAACCAGTTCTCCAGGTATTATATCTGCAGGCTTCTTCTCAACCTTGACTGGAGAGTCGATAGAATCAGAATATATCGTATAACTTCTCGTCTGACCGATATATCTTCCATTTCCTCTTGCTGTCTTATAGTACTGCATTATTCACCACCATGAAGAAAACGCCTATTGCCAGAGGCACAATAGATGCAACCAGAGCTACAGCGGGCATAAGCCTGCCCGGTTCACCGTCATCACCCGGTGACCCGAAAATCATCCTTGAAACGTTGAGGTTGATACCTACAAACGCAAAAACAAGGGAAATAACGACCACTATGAACTGCGGTATTGCATTCACAAGAACCATTGAGTAGAGGATCAGAATTTCACCGAAAAATGTCCCAAACGGGGGCGTCCCGGAAACTCCCAGGGATGACATAAGCAGCGCAGCGCTCGTAACCGGCATCTTTTTGGCCATACCCTTTACGCCAGCAACATCCTTTTTACCTGTCGATCTTAGAACACTTCCTGATGAATAGAAGGCGCCGGCCTTGGAAAAGCTGTGTGAAATCAGAAGATAAAGTGCACCTGCAATGCCTATGGGATTCATTGTCGCTATTCCTATAAGAGCAAGGTTCATGTTCTCCATTGTTGAATAGGCGAACATCCTCTTGTATCTGGCCTGGTATCCCAGGAACAGGGATGCAGCAGCTATAGAAACAGCTCCAAACCAGACAAAGAGTGAAGTTAACGGATCGATCTGGAAAATCCTGTAAAGGACGTAGAGTGCCGTGGGAAGCAGTACCCCAGAGAACATGGCACTGACCGGCGACGGCGCTTCACTATGCGCATCTGGAAGCCATGTGTGAACCGGAAAAACCCCTATCTTAGTTCCGAATCCTATCAGTGCAATGGAAACTGCAACCCTGACAAATAGTGTGTTGGAAGTACCCAGGCCGAGAATAGTGGAAACCTCGAGCGTTCCAAATGAGTAGTATATCAGGATGATGGATATGAATGCAAAAGTAACGCCTGCGGACACAATTATGATATACCGCCAGGTTGCCTCAAGGGATTCCTCACTCTTTTCGGTCATTATGAGAAGGGCGGATGATATTGTTGTAGCCTCGATTCCAACCCACATTAGGCCGTAGTTGTTTACCTGCGCCGAAAACAGCATGGATACTGCAAACAGGTTCATGAGGAGGTAATAAGTCGGTTGCTTCAGACCGGTTGCATTCTGATCTGAAATGTATATGAGAGAATATATGCTGGAAAGCAGGTATATACTCGTTATCATGATTATGAACACGTCTGTGGTCCGGTCAACAAAGAAGAAACCCTGAGGCGGCATTATCCAGAACAGCATAACGGAAAGCACTACATCGATCGATGCTGCAACAACAGTTGCCATTCTTATGTTGCGTAAATAAAATGCTGCGGCCATTCCAGGAATCAGCAGGAGAAGGATGGAGATCAGTGTACCCGGTGTCATCCTCTCAACTCCTCCATTCTTTCGTGAGTGGCTTTCTCCACGGTAATGACCGATGATATGACAACCAGTGCAAGCACGTCAAGGAAAACGCTTGCCTCTATGATTATTGGCACAGGAAGCAGGAAGAGTGCCAGCAAGACAAGGCCATTCTCTTCCTCGACGTAACCCACGATCTGCGTGTACGTGCTTCTTCTCGATGTAATCAGGAAAAGGCCCTGAAAAAAGAGCAGCAGTGGAAAAAGAAGAGTAGAGGAGTCCCCGGTCTGGGAGATTGGAACCAGACTTGAGAATATTATAGAATAGATTATGAAAACCGCTATAACTATGAAAACCAGGTCCACAAGGAAGAGATATGGAACATTCACGCCCTCCTCAAAAACATAGCTTTTCCTCCTTGGCATACGTGTTTCCAGCATATAGGTTATCAATATGCCGCGAAGTATCAGAATAAGAAGGCCAAGGATAAGGAGATCAATGGAACTCTCCATATAAGCCAAGAGAAAGGATGCGATTGCGATAAGAATCGACTGCACCAGCTGCCCTCTTATCATTGACATTATATACCGCTGCCCCTGGATATAGAAGGCGCTGACGAGAATCGAGGCGGAGATCAGGTAAACTATGGCGTTGTCGTTCAATGCATCACCTCGCTCAGAAGTAAAAATAAAATGGAAAATGTGAAAGCAACGGCAAGATAGTCTAGTATTTTGAAAAGCCTAACCTTTGCCAGCGTTGTTTCAATGATCATTACAATGAAGATGAGTAGGAGCCACTTTCCTATCATTACAGGCACATCCAGGAGGAAATACGGCGATGTGGAATAGAGACCCCATGGGAACAGGAAAACGTTAAGGAGTACTGATCCCAGGAGATATTGCTTCATGTACGATGACCATTTATTCACGGCAAGCAGGCGTCCGCTGTACTCATAGTTGAGGGACTCATCAACCATGCCAAGTTCCTGCAGGCCGGAGCTTTCAAGCGGTATCTTCCCAGTTTCATAGAGAAAAATCATGAAAAATGCAAGTGTTGCAAACACATGAACAAGCGTAATATTGGCAGACGGATTGGAAATCAGGTACTGGTTTGTAGTATATGGATTGTCTGTGGCTGTTATCAGGGATACTGCTATGAAGACGGTTATCAAAGCCCCTTCACCAAGAAAATTAAAGGATGCAAGCCGCGAGACGCCCATGGCAGCCAGGTTACTTCCAGAGTCCATGGCCGCAGCCATTTTAAGGAAGGCGGCAAATGAGAACAGGATGGCGCCTCCAAGGAAATCTGCACTTGCCGTGAATATAACCGGCACCGGAATCAATACTGGAATTATCAGTGCAATAAGGCAGTATACACCGAATGCGACATATGGAACGAATCTGAATAATATCGAAGAACCCTCAGGAACAAGCGTTTCTTTCTTCAGGAGTTTGAAAAGATCATAATAAGGCTGAAATATGCTTGGCCCCTTCCTGGACTCGACTCTTGCCTTAAACCTGGCGAAAATTCCGGCGAAAAGAGGGGCACATAGAATAACAAATATGAACTGAGTGGCGGTTTCCAGGAACAGTGTCAGCAACATGATTAGCCTCCAGTAAGCTAGGCGTCATCAGCCAGAGCTGGCGGTTTGGTCATGTGGAAACGCCATTCCACGACGCCCGGATATGTATGATTCTTATATAAAATTGCGGTGGAAGTGCTTTCAATGTCACTTTAAAGGATAAAGATTTTCACTCGTGCAATTACTTCGACGTGCTCCTTCTATGAATGTTTATAGACGCTTTGCAATAATGAATCAAAGATGGAAACGCTCCGGATAGCAATATACACCGATACCTACCTTCCTACAAGGGACGGTGTTGTAACATACATACTTACACTTAGAAAGGAACTGGAACGTCTCGGACATGAGGTGATAATCGCAACTACTGCAAGAGGCCCCGCTTCTAAAGCAGATGAAAATAATGTATATGTGAGCAGGGGCTATAAATTTCCATTATATCCGCAGTACAGTATTAGCCCTGTGCCATTCTCAGTGAACAAGAAAATAATGGATCTGAAGGTTGACATAGTCCATTCGCAGACTCCTCTAATGATGGGATATGCGGCACTCAGGTACTCAAAACTGAAGGATATACCATGCATATCGACTTTTCACAGCCTCATATTCCACGAGTCAATCCTGAACGCATATCTTCCAGATAATACAAGAACTATCAGAACGGTAGAGCGGCTCATGAAGCGGTACCTGAAGTGGCATTATCTTAAATGTAACGAAACTATTGTCCCATCAGAGTACGTCAAACGCATTCTTTCCAGAGAATTATCTGTAGAAGCAAAGGTAGTAAACAATGCCATAGACATATACAGATATTTACCATCAATGTCGAAAAGCGAAGCAAGGGCACACTTGAATATTGACGCTTCGTCCAGGATAGTACTGTTCCTGGGCAGAATAAGCAGGGAAAAGAATCTGGAGGTGCTCCTTAATGCCGCAAGACTTTCAGCCAGTGATGTAAGGTTTCTTATCCTGGGAGGAGGGCCGCATCTTGGGCACTACAAGGATATGGCCAATAACCTTGGGCTCAGGAACGTCGATTTTCTGGGTTTTGTCGACGACTCCCTTGCTCCCCTGTATTTCCGGGCTGCTGACGTCTTCTGCAATCCTTCCAACTTCGAGGTAATGAGCACCGTTGATGTTGAAAGCATGGCAGCAGGAACACCAATCCTGGTCCCTGACGGGACATCCCAGGTAGAACTCCTTTTTGACGGGAAAGCAGGAATGTCATTCAGGAATGCCGATCCGTCGGATTTGAACTCCAAGATAGGCGATATGATATCAAACGAAAACAGTTTTTCCACCATAGATTATGCGAAGAAATTCACTCCTGAGAAGCATGTGGAGTCACTGCTCAGTATTTACAGATCGGCTTTAGACAGAAGATGACCTCACTCATCTTTTATAACACTGATTAGTGCTTTTGCAGCTGCGAGATCCTCCAAGCCGATGCCCATGCTTTTGAATACGCTTTTTCGGTATTTTCCCCTGTAATCCCGACCATCAAAAAGATCCTTAAGTTCAACAACCTTTCTATCAGGATTCTGCTCGCTAAACTCTATAATTTCCTTGGATTCCTGCAATGCCTGTTCAAGGCTTTCAGCTATAACGATATCCGAGGATACCAAAACGCTTTGGTCGGCCTCGCTTCTGAATGGCAGGTTTCCTCCTGCAAGGTTGACATGAAATCTGCTACCCAGGTCTGAAGCATAAATTATGGGCTTTATGGAGTCAGTAATAGCAGAAACAAGCGTTACTCCTTCAAGAGCTTCTTTAGCAGTCCTGAAAGTCTTTATCTTCACGCCGAGTTTTCTGGAATTCCTTTCGGCGAAGGACTCCGCATGCTCGAATGTTCTGGAATACAGCCTGATCTCAGCGGGGTTGAATAGTTCCATTATGCCTGCCAGCTGAGTCTCTGCCTGGTAGCCTGAACCAATAAGAGTGAACACAGGGTCTTTTTCCTTAAGAAGGAGGCTTGAGACAAGTGCGGGGACAGCACCTGTCCTCATCTGCCCGAGCCTGTTTGCTTCTATCACAAATTTTAGCTCATTTGCCGCAGTGTCAAAAACCAGGACTTTGAAATTTCCTCCTTTTTTGGAAGCAAAATATGCTTTCAGGCCGGTCATGTTCCATGGATCGACGGAGGCAGGCATTGTGTTCAGGATACCTTCTCCTGCCGACAATCTGTTCCTGACTGAATATCTGGCTTTACCATTATAAAGGTAAGTGAACGCTTCTTTCAGCCTTTCCAATACATCATGCATTTTGAGGTTTTCCTCAACTTCCTGCTCAGTAATGTATCTCATAAACCAAAAGTCTGTGAAGATATTTAATATAGCTGATTAAATAGATTCATGTAATATTGTATCATGGATAAACCCTCTATAGACAGGAAGAAGCTGTTATCATACGTTGATGTAAACAGACAATTCTCTTTAACGATCGACGGAAACAAGGTGGAACTGCACTTCTTTCCTAACTCACCGGAAGCTGCTCAGCATTTTCCAGACGGAAGCCAGGTCGAGCACATTATGTACGGGGAACTGAATGGAGAAACGATTTATTTCCTCGAATTCGTAACGCGTAGCAGTTTTGGGGAGACAAGAACAAAGCTTGAGGGTGCAGACGACCCCGTCATGGAATGGCTGAAGTACGTCGATTAACATTTACGTGCCAGATACCGGCCCCCTTCAGGAGTATGAGGAAGTCACAGGTACGCACCGACAAGCAAAGGAAGTATTACGGTAACATCTCCAGTCACGTTGACGAATTCGGCGTCTTCACGCATCTTTCTCCATGAAATTGCCTCTTCAAGCTTTGCACCGGAAAGCGATCCATCATATTCCTGGGCAGTTGTTATATAGATTGCATAATCCAATCCTCCCCTGAACTGGTTCCACCATATAGTGTGATGCTTGGAAATTCCCCCGCCTATCATCATTGCGCCTGTTTTCTTTGCCTCGAATATTATATCCGAAAGATCATGCTCGTCCTTGAGAAGATCAATCTTGAAGGATCTGTTTCGCTCATAGAATGACCAAAGCTGGGAACCGAAAGACCCGTCCGTCATGCCGGGCACAAATACCGGAATAGAGTTCTTTGCCGCGTTGTATAGGATGGATTCGTCGCTCTTCATCTGCATTCCAAATTCACGAATGAGTTCCGCCCCGCCCCATTCCTTTTTTTTCTCAAACGCGCTCTCCAGGAACGGTTGAACCTTGGATTCTATGATTTCTCCATAGCTTTCGTCGGGAACGAAAACGTTTCCAAGACGGTTTATCCCAAGGTCTTTCAATTCCCTGTCACTGTAATCAAATGAACCGGAATAGTATTTCATGTATGTTCTCGCAATATCATGATCAAGGGTGCCGTTTGTTGTTATGATAACGTCTATCAGGTGCCTCTTAACAAGATCATTGATTACTCCCCTTGTGCCGGTTGCGATGATGTCTGCAGGAAAAGAAAGGAAAGTTGTGTTCTCCTCATCAAACATTTTTTTCATTATGCTGAAAGCAGTAGCAACTTTAGCCGAAGTGAATCCGCCTGAATGGGAAAATCCCTTCATTAATTCTTTCAGGGTAGTGTTTCCAGATACCCTTATGTCCTGGACTCCTTCAGATAATAGATCTTTCCTGTCCATTGTTCGTAATAAGGAATGAATATATTGAATTGACCTTTCTTTGCATGATCAAGCATTGCTTTTATAAAGAAACTTAAATCGCTGCAAGGCATTCTGGAGAATGGAGAATTCGCTTATACTGGCACTCCTTTGGATACACATTTTCTTTGCGATTATATTTATCGGGGGCTCGTACTTCATGTGGCTCGTACTCTGGCCAGCCTCCTTCAAGGTTTCAGATGACGAGAAACAGCGTACCAGGTTTGTGGGTGTTGTTGCCAAGAGATTCGCCTATTTCTCCCATGCATCGCTTCTCATCCTTATTGTAACGGGTCTTATCCTCGCTTTCGGCTGGTACCTGCCACAGCCTTCAGATCTTACAACCACGCTTCCAGGGAAGATTCTCCTTTCAAAGATTGCTGTAGTAGCAGCTATGATAGCAATTGTTTACGGAAATAACATGTATCATGGAAAGCGGATAATGAGGCTCAGCAGGGAAGGGAAAAAAGAAGAGCTTCAGAAGCTCAGGAGAATGTCCCACATTCTGAGTTTTATAAGCCTTGGCCTTATGGCGGTGATAGTGGTGCTCGCAGTTGCGCTTCAGATTTACGGATAAGATCAATGAATACAATTTCACATAATGGATCCTGCAGCTTTACCGGGAGAATCGATCCCCTATGAAAGAAATTACTAATAATATCCGATCCGTACTGCTTGTCCTTTTCGTTCTCCTGTCGCTGACAGTAGTGGTAAGGGGCAGCAACAACATGCTTCAAACGACAATTCCACTCTACGCAGCATATAATTTTTCGCTTTCAAAGCTGGATATAGGTGTTCTATCTGCCATCTTCGGTCTTGCCACATTTATCACAACCGGTTTCGTAAATTCCCGTCTTGAATCACGGATCAGGAGGTACGTATTCATTGGGGCAAGCATGCTTTACGCTACAATTTTCATATTCTATTTCTACTCAAGCTTTCTCTTCCTGTGGATAATAACCGCGGCTTCAGGAGCTATTCTTGGGATGATAATGCCAAACCTGATCACTGCAGCCGGTTTATTTCCAGACAGAAAGATAAGGGAGAGATCACTGTCGCTGTACGCTTCATCGTTGAGCCTGAGCCTCATAATAGGACCACTTTTCGAGTACTATGTCCTCTTGCACTTCACGCTGAGAGATACCTTCCTGTTTTTCCTGCCTTTCGGCATTGCTGCGGCCTTGCTCTCATTCTTCATAAAGTTCCCGCAAGATGAGAAGCGCCAAAACAAGACCAAATTTGAAGTCAGGCATGGTTTCAAGGTAGCTACTTACCTGAATCTATCATACAACATACCCTTCATCCTGATAACAGTGTTTGCAGGAATCTATGTGCACTCTGAACTCGGTGGATCACTTTCGGATGTAACACTATATTACACTGTTTTCTTCGCGACCTCCTTCATATCCAGGATACTTCTATCATTTACGGGCCGCAGGAAATTGATCCGCCCTGTCATGCTAACGATGGCCCTGACTGTTATCGGTATGTTTCTCATGTACATGTCATCGACTGCGGAAATATTTGTAATCTCGATGGCAGTCCTTGGGATACCGCACGGACTCAGTTATCCGCTTTCACTTATATATCTCTCAAGATCCTATGAATCAAACGAGCGGAGTGCGGCCAACAGTTACTTCTTCTCTCTTATGACGATAATAATGGTTGCAGGGCCAATTCTCGGAGGCTACTCTACCAGCGAGATAGGGTGGAGGCTGACCTTCCTGCTAATAGTTCCCATCGTATCGATCCTCATGATCATGGTATTTCTTCTCATACGCAAGGATCGGAACACGTAATGCCTGCAGGAAACAGAGCTCCCTGATGTATAAATAACAATTAGAAAAAAAGTGGATATAAAAAAGAAAGGGTTAACGGGCAGATGCCGAAATCCTTTCCACCTCATCCTTCTTGTTCACGGCAAAAGAGCCGCCCTCATTCCTGGACGCAAGCATAAGCTCATCTGCCAGGCAGTTCGCTATTGGTTTCTTGCTCTTGAAGGATGCATTGGTAGCACCAATAGCTATGTTTCTGAGTGCAACGCTCACCCGCCTTGAAGGTGAGACATCAACGGCTTTAGGTACTGCCACTCCACCGTATTTCAGTCTCGTGACCTCTTCCCGGGGTGCCGCATTCTCTATGGCATTGATAAGTATCTGAATCGGGTTCTCCTTGGTTTTTGCAGCAATTATCTCAAAAGCTTCCCTGAGCACGCGATATGCACTGTACTTCTTTCCTGTCCACTTCTCCGTCCTCATCAGCTTGTTAAGAAGACGCTCAATAGTGCTGATATTCTTTCCGGTAGGGGATTTGCTGTATTTTCCGCCTCCGTGTAGATTCAGGCCAGAAGTCAGGTTGATGTACTTTTGCAAGCTCTGGTCATGCACCGCAACCTCATTAACTGGATATAATCCAAAGACTTTTGGTTCCATTATCTCACCGTTTTCTCCTTTCTTCCCTTCACCAGTTCGTGAAGTGAAATTCCGTTTACCTTTACAACCTTGAACCTGACGCCGGGGATATCGCCTTTACTTCGGCCCATTCTTCCACCGATACCTTCAACCACAACTTCGTCGTGTTCGTCAATATAGTTTATTGCACCATCGCCGGGTGCAAATGCAGTGATCTGCCTCCCGTTCTTGATCAGCTGAAGTTTGACACATTTCCTGATCGCGGAATTAGGCTGTTTTGCCTCAATGCCAACTTTCTCGATTACTATACCCTTCGCCTGTGGAGCACCCTCTAGAGGATCACTCTTCTTCTTCAGCTGTAACACTCTTCGTTTGTAGTCTCGATCGGACCATCTGAATCTTCCCCTCGCCTTAGAGAGTTTGTCTCCTGCATTTTCTCCATTTGCCAATATATTCACCTGTTAAATCCTGAAACGTTAAGTACCTCCCGGATATTTTTCAAGACTATTTAAGATATTCATTCAGGCATGCAAATATCTGGGTATCCGGAATTTGTTAACCACTTTAAGTAACACTTGGGTGTAATAGTTCATTTCTAGGCTCTTGCATATATCCATTCTTTCATAGTTCATGTTAGAAGAACGTAAAGCTACGCTCAGGGTGGTTTAGGCTTTCTGCGGAACGCAAGGACAGCAACTCCAGCGCCAACTGCCACACCCACTATACCAGCAATGACCGGTATGCCAACAGTCGTCAACGAATCACTTGTTCCGGAAGCAGATCCGGGTGAATAGGTTGCGTTAACCGTGATATTATGACCTGATATGGTAACGTGACTATCAGGGGCGTTATATGCATTCCCAGGTGTCAATGGTATCTCGAAATAATAGTAATAGTTGATCGTGTAGGTACCATTGGGAACACTGAACGAGAATACATTGGAACTGCTGGATATGAATGAATAATCAATCCCTTTACCACTGATTTCTGCATTCCAATAATAGTTCCCGGAAGACAACGGAAGGCCGTGCTCTATTATGGTGACAGTATACTGCTCCTCGAAGGTTGCTTTGAGGTGAACAGTCACATTGGAACTCAAAATCCTCAATTCCCCAAAGGTAGGTGTTAAATTGTAATTACCACCCGTTGCTGTCACGTAGTAATAATATGTGCCTGGGGCAATCAGGTAGTTGTATGATAATGAACTCGAATAGAAGGTATTTGTAGATCCAGTGTTTATATTCACTAACTCAACGCTGTAATCAAGGTTTGCTGTGCTGATATTTGATGGATTTATCTCAATTATCAGGAACTGTTCCTGCGTAAATGTAATACTAACGCTCGCTCCAGAACCGTTTATCACTAATGATCCCTCAAAGTTTGATGAGCTAAAATAACTGTTACCGGAAATTTCGCTGTAACTGCCCTGATAGTAATACGTTCCATTTGGCAGGCTGAAGGAAACTGAGGTCCCGCTTGATACAAGAGTGGAGTTCGTTGCTATCTCATTATAATATGCATACTGATATATTGCTGCGTTAAATACAACGCTGGTTGGAAGTCCTTTTTCACTTATGCTAGCGTTATAGTATGCCGTTTTTTGGGGCTCTGAATAAAGAAGCGAAATTGTCACATTCTTTCCGCTCACCTGAAAGTAACCAGACGCTGGTGAAAGAGTAAAATAACTTCCATCAAAACTGAGTTCATAATAGTATGTGCCATTGGTAACCGCATAGTTGAAAACAGATGTTGAATTATAGGAAAGCTGGTATGTAACAAAGGATCCGGAAACGGTATACAGATATGCATACCAGTAAAAAGAAAAACCATTCATCACAGAAGGCAGGTTGCTTATCTTCATCGAAACAGTGTAATATGTCGGAGCCGGTGCCAAAGCTACCTTTGTAAACGTGACAGTGTCTGTCAAATTTTTTCCTGACACTATTATCGTTATATACGAGGATGGTTCACCATAATTTGGGATATACTGGGTATTTCCGATAGTTATTGTATACACGTAAATCGTGAAAGTACCATTAGAAAGAAAATCCGTTATATGATTATAGCTCGAGCTGGTATTTGCGGTTGTATTGTATGTATAATAAGAGCCACCATTTGACGATCTAGGGTGCCCGACATGCCATGTAGTGTTCAGGGGAAGCCCAGACTCAGAAATAGTAATATTATAGTATCCAGGAATCGATGTTTCTGGGGTATTTGGATGAGGTCCAGTGGGGCCCGACGAGGAAGGAATCGATACGAGTACTATCAGGCTTACAATCATTATGGCGGTCAGACCTAAAGCATAAAGTCTTTTCTGCACTTTTCAGTATTGTAAAGCACATATTTAAATCATACATTGTAAAATTTTAACATTCAGCAATGTAATCAATACGTAAGATAAGCGTAACACCTTGACCTTTTTCCGGGTCTTTTTTTATTACTACCTAGGTTCCATAAGCAAGAACCTCGGTTGTAGCATTTCCAATTTCAGATGTATCAAAGTCGACAGAGATCACTGCATTTGCACCTAAACTCCTGGCATTGTTGCTCAGGAGCTCAATCGCATGATGACATACCTTCTCCAGCTGGTTAGCGTAAACCATGGTTTCCCCTGAGGTCCAGCCAGAAAAAATGCCACAATAACCTGTCCCAAGCTTCCAGAGATGGCGGAGAAAAAAAGATTAGTGAAATCACTCAAAGATACAGCATCTTACATATCTTCTCTTTTAACAATGCTATCAGTACCAATTACCCTTTTGTGCCTCCCTGATCGGGACTTTTAAAATTGGCTGCTCAGATCTGAAAGAACAATTCAGCAAACGGTTCCTATAGACAGGGAAAAGCCAATCTTAATCATATCATATAGCAATTATTATGGGGTCAAACCAAAAAAGGGTGGGTTGCACCTCACCAAGGGAGTAGTATTCAGGGCTGGTAGATCTCAACCTCGTTACCGTCCGGATCCTTTATGACAGCCTCATATGCACCCCACGGCATTTTTTCTATTTCTTGGGAAAAATTAACACCTAGCTTTTTGAGCCTTGTCACCTCCGCATCAATATCACTTGTGGCGAAATGCAGGTTCAAGGGTCCTCCAGGATCGCCTTTGTAACCTGCATGCAAAGAAAATTCCACATCTCCAACGATGAAAGTCGCAAATCTTTCTGTTGGTTCGCTTCCTTTCTTGATACTCAGGCCGAGAACCTCCTTGTAGAACCTGATGCAATCATTGTATTTCTTAACAAAGAGTATTATTGGGCTGATTTTAGTTATCATTAATGTGCATCAACATAGATGCTATTAAGCGTTTTTTCAAATAATGATTTCATGTCATATGAGTCGATGGAAATCAAATGGACATTGAGCAAAAAATTTTCACAATCAACAATCAGTAATTGAAAACATGCGAACAGCTTTTGCTGTTAACAAAATTAAATAAAGGTAGAATAGTTATTCTACGCGTTTGGCTGCAGCACCATTTCAACGTGGACTTCGAACTTGACCTTCGAGCCAACCATGACGCCGCCAGTTTCGAGAACGCTGTTCCATTTCAGGCCAAACTCTTCCCTGACTATTTCGCCAGTTACGGTTGCACCGAATCTCTCGAAACCGTAGGGATCTTTTATCCTTCCTTCAAACGTTCCTTTCAAGGTTATATCCTTCTTTATGCCCCTTATATTGAGTGTCCCTCGTATCTCGTAATCATCATCAGAAACCTTTTTTATTGAAGTAGATTCGAAAAATATATCCTTAACGGTCTCAGTGCTGAAGAAATCAGGCGAACGAAGATGCGCGTCTCTCTTTTCCTCTCCAGTATCTATGCTCTGTGGGTCAATCCTCACTTTAACTTTTGAATGTTCAAGATCATTTGTATCGCCTTCAAAGTTAACCTCGAAAACTTTGAATTTCCCCTTCACATTAGATATCATCATGTGCCTTACACTGAACTCTGCGCTCGAATGAACCAAATCCTGTTTCCATGTCATCGCTGTTTGCATTTATTTTTCACCTGTTTAGATTGCATTATGCAAGTGGATATCATACATACATTAAAATACCTTATGCTACTTACTTGCTATCAGGTGGCACGAATGAAAGCGGGATCTAATGGCGGATCAAGGGTGACAAATATACCAGAGTGCCCCATTGTGGATGCAATCAAGAACATTGGGGGAGAGTGGAATTTTATCATAATCAGATATCTTAACGAAAAGGCGATGGGATTTAATGAACTTTTGAAGTCTGTTCAGGGACTAAACTCCAAGACCCTATCCAGAGTGCTCAAAAACCTTCAGTCTGCAGAGATCGTGGATAGGACTATTGTCAACACGCAGCCCTTTCTTGTCCAGTATTCACTGACAGAGAAAGGCAGGTCACTTGACCCGGTGTTTGAAGCCCTGCGCGAATGGGGAACAAGGTGGGCTTCGACAGGCATGGAGGTCTCTGGAGCTAAATAATCAACTCTTTGATATTATCCTTACTACATCTCCATCCTTAAGCGGATGATCCTTTCCTATTATCATTTTTGACTTGCAGTCGACTGCTCTTATGAATCCTTCCCCTATGTCGGTGTGAACCATATACGCCAGATCAAGAGGAGTCGATCCCTCCTGCAGGAGGAAAGCATCCGGAAGCACATTTCCTGCCTTGTCTGTCCATGTGCTATCATCGTAGACAGGATAAACTACAATCAGCTTGAGTATCTTCTCGACAATTTCACCAAGTATGTCGAACGGCCTGGCAACAACCCCCGATGAAATATAGTCTTCAATATGTTTCAGCACCTCGACCTGTTTTTGAGTTGCTTTCTGTGTTGCGTTGAACGGGGGAAGCCTGGAAGTAATAAGACCATGGGTAAGGGCTCGCTGTATTGCAAGTTCATATTCCGCCGACACTGGGAAGGCCTTAATATCAATATTCTGCAGCGCACCTAACTTATCATTTGATACCAGATCGGCCTTGTTGGCGACCGGAACTATGGCTTTTATCCTGGAAAACATGATATCTGCGAAAGTCCTGAAGTCATCATCAGACCACAGCGAAAGCTTCTGCGGAAGTGATCCGGCAGACATGATCTCATGTATGTGCTTTTCATCAATTCCAAGGGAACCAATCTTCCTGGAGAGTTGCTTTTCGACCTTCTCATTAAGTGAGTCAGCTTTCTTCGCAAATCTTTCCCAGTCTCTTGCGATTATGGATGACGCCCATTTTATGAGCTCTTCCTTGATGTCGTTGATCTCCTTATGTACGGATACCCCAAAATCCTCTGCCTTGGCAGCTTCACTCATGTCAAACACAAGCATGAGTGCGCTTGCATCTGTGATGCTCTGGAGAAACTGGTTTCCCATGCCCTTTCCCTCGCTTGCGCCCTCGATGAGCCCCGGCACATCCACGATCTGTACAGGTATGTACCTGTTGCCATTGCTGCATGATCCATGGTTCGGATTGCACTTCTTGCCAATAATCTCTTCAGGGCACCTTCTAATTATGAAAGATGTGCCTATATTCGGTGAAACTGTGGTGAAGGGATAATTCGCAATCTCGACCTCGGTCGCAGTTATTGCGGAAAAAAGTGTCGATTTGCCCGCATTCGGCTTACCGATTAAACCAATTTTGAATGACAATTCAAACCTTATTCATCAAAGGTTTACAGATATTTCCCTTATATCGTAACCCTTGGGGCATTCCACCTTTTTGGCCACTTTCTGGACAGTTACCTTCCTGCCTTCCTTTAAATGCATAATATTGCATTTTTCTATGTATTGGCATGCTACATTATCGCAGTGGATCGACTTCAGTGTGACGCTTGAACCCTCCTGCAGGTATCTTCCGAACCGCATTGTTATGGTTTCAGGTAACTCCTCCACCTCAACAGTCTTTACCTTATCTCCATTGAAAACGAAACAGTTGTTCAGTTTTTCCCTGACACCCGTTATACGATAGTTCTTTCCAGGTTCAAGATTAAAGCAAACGTTCTTTATTCCGCATTCCGAGCAGCCCACAAGGGGCCCGATAAACTTAAACTCTAAACCTACTTCTGCCAGATCTTTTCCAATAAGTGATATCTTAGCCATTCTAATTCACCCTATAATGCCTGTAAGCTCAAGTGCCTTCTCTGCGGCGGAGTAGCTGAGATCTGTATTTCCGAGAATTGTGAGCCGCTCCGGCCGTATAGAATGAGCCTTCATTAATGACTTAATCGCAACCTGATCCGAAATACCGTAATCAGAGACGTGTATTGATAGCTTGATCTTGGAATATGTGTTCGCCAACTGCTGCCAGTCGCCCCCATGCAGGTACATTGATGCTACGGAACCAATTGCGCACTGCTCTCCATGCATTGCATTGCCTGCCCCATATAGCTCAAGAGCATGTGCAAAAAGATGCTCGGACCCGCTCGCGGGTCTCGAGGATGAAGCAATTGCCATTGCGGTTCCGGACGCAAGTATCTGCTTTGTTACGAGCCACACGGATTCCTCGACACCCGCTGCTACAAGATATGCTTTCTCTATAAGTTCCCTTGAGGCATATTCAGCAAGTGCGGCTGCAGATGAAGAAAATTCCTCCCCATTCAACCTGTTTGCCAGCTTCCAGTCTAGAATTGCTGTGATGTTTGAAATCACGTCGCCGGCTCCGGATGCAAGGTACCTGTATGGGGCCTTTATCATGATTGATGTATCAGCTACAATTGCGAGGGGCATTGAAGCCGTCTGTGATAGCACGACTCCAGGTCCCCTAATGCTTGCCCTGGGGGATGCTATACCGTCATGGCTGGCTGTCGTCGGTACGCTGACCATTGGCACTTTCATCCTGTATGCAATTATTTTGGCGGCATCTATCTTTGAACCACCGCCGATTCCGATGACTATAGAAATTTTCTTGTTTTTAAGCTGTTCCTCGCAGGCGGTGACATTCTCTTCCGTCACCTCTCCAATCTTGACAACCTCGGTTTCAAAATCGGCATCTGTAAGGTATTTTACAACCTCCCTGCCTGCGAGTTCAAATGTGTTTTTGCCGGACACTATAGCTACCCTACCGCGCTTCAGGTCCCTTGAAATTAGTTCCGGAATTACATGCAAAACACCGTGACCGGCTATAACGTCACGTGGAAATTGCATGGTCTTGACCTTTAAGAAATCCATTTACCCACAATGCATCGCGAATAAATATATCTGCTTATCCTGTATCGCTTGAAATGAAGCCGACTGCCATAGGCTTGCTGGAGAAATATGAAAATCCATCTTTATCTATGGCAATCAGTCCTATCGGCCCTTCAAATGAAGACGCATTATCCTCTAAAATATCGGATAATTTTCCACTGCCAATATCGTTGTAAACAGAGATGCAGAGCATGTGCTTGATTATTTCCTCTCCGTAACCTGTTGCCACAATTGCGCCTTTAGGTCCGCAGTAGATTCCTGCTCCTGGAATAGGAGAGTCTCCAACCCTCCCCCTCAGCATTGGTGTTGCTCCACCAGTCGAAACGGCAGCGGCAAAAGCACCATCAATGCAAGCAACTGCTCCAACGGTGTCTTCTGGCTGCATTAGTTTGGAAATATCCCCCATTCTTTTGAGTGCAGTAAACCTTGGATTTTTATCAGCTTCGCTGGAAATAAGGTCTGATATTACCTTTCTCCTCTGATCCTCGGCCTTCTTCGTGTTTGGATCATATTCTTCATAGCCAAGCATCCTTGCGAGTCTTAATGCACCGTCACCTGCCATTATCAAATGGGGTGTTTTCTGCATCACGTCTAATGCCAGCTTTACAGGGTTCCTTATTTTTTCAACTCCTATGACGGAACCAAAACCAGTTTCAGTCATCACGGCGGCATCCATCTGTATCGTACCGTCTATTCTCTGGTACGATCCAGTGCCTGCATTGAAGATGGGATCATCCTCCATCAATATCGTTGCATTTACGACAGAATTAAGGGAAGATTTATTGTCGAAGGCTTTCAACGCATATTCTTGAAGTACGGCAGACAACGAAGATTCAGAACCAACGCCACCATGGAGAAGCAGACTGTTTTTCACCTATTGTAATCTGCACCTTCAATAAATTGTCTTTCATGCAAGAAAGTAAAAAATTAAATCACTTCTGTCAATACTGCGTTCCAGAAGACAAAGCAACAATGGGCCCGTAGTCTAGCGGTATGATGTCTCCCTGACACGGAGGAGGTCACCGGTTCGAATCCGGTCGGGCCCATTTACAGCTATAAGTAAGTCCTATTTTCTGATGGATAGGTAGGGAGTCTATTCGGATACCATATAAATCGACGATCGCCGTAATGAGAGGTCAAATCGCAAAACTATAGTAAGATCTTCTTATTCTTCTAATCTTCTACTTGCAACTTTATGTCACTGACATAATTAGAGACAGTTTTAACTGATACAGATAGAAGCCTTGCCATTTCTTTTTCCTCAAGTCTATCCCCAAATTTGTATAACCTCCTAGCCGCTTTTAGAAGGTTTTCGATTTTTGTCAATCGAAAAGAGAAATGGAACCGCTATCAGATCGTTAAGAAATTTCATATTAATAGTTAAATGATAATAATTCGCAGTATTATAGCCCATTTCACAACGATTAAATATTACTCCGGGATAAGAAGAAGTTACAATGATAAATATCCTTAACAATTTCTGGGTCCTCTTTGCAGCTGCACTTGTATTCATGATGACAATTTCTGTGGGGTTCCTGGAGATTGGTGAACTCGGCACCAAGCTTTACAGGAGTTTATATAAGACTATTCTCATAACAGGGATTTCATTCATAGTTATGGCTTTTATAGGGTTCAATACTGCCTTTGCACCGACCATTTACGGTATTATCGGAAATCCATTCTATGCACAGGGATCATTTATGAGTGTTCTGGCGTCTCCCACTGCAGTATTTACCACTGAGTGGTGGTCCACAACGTCCCAGTATTTTGGCACAGGTCTCCTTAGCATTACCTATTTCATGTTTGAAACTGCATTTGCGTCGGTCACTCTGGCCGTGGTATCTGTGGTGATTTTACGAAAGGTTAAAATGTCAGCCTTTGCGATCTTTTCCATAGTTTATTTCATCGTTATATACAATCTTCCGGCCGCATGGATATGGAATCCTACCGGCTGGCTTTACCTGCTGGGAATGAGAGACTTTGCCGGGGGTCTTGTAGTTCATGGAGCTGCAGGTTTTGCAGGTATTGCTATACTGCTAAGGATAAGGCAGGAGGAAAAGAAGAAAAACCTGGCGGAAAGTCCCCAGGAAACTTTTCATATAAACTATGGTTTTCTGGCACTGGCAATTCTTTTACTCATGCTTGGATGGCTCGGATTTAATCCGGGGAGTGTACTAGCATTCAATTACGACACGCTGATTGTGGTTATGACAACATTCACTGCAGCATTTGCCGGAATGATTTCCACACTTGTCGCAGGTTTTATTATCAACAAAGATAAGGGAGGTGTGCTTCAGGCAACAAATGGAATTTTAATGGGGCTAATCATTATCACTCCCCTTGCTGGTTTTGTAAGTCCGCTATCAGCATTTGCATTGGGAATTATTGGAGGACCGCTGTTTGTATCTGCCGAGGTGTATTTCTCCAAAATAAAATCTATTAGTGATCCTATAGGGCTCCTGCCGGGGCACTTAACCGGTGGTTTATTCGGAGTCGTTATGATAGCGTTTTTCACACAGCACAGTTATGCAGTACTCTCGGGAAATTCCGTCCTTCCCAGTGGTTTCCTCTTTGGAGGAGGATTAGCTGCCGCTCACACACTGGGAATTGAAACCCTTGGAATTGTGGTTGTGGCCGTGACGGTATTCAGCCTTTCCTATGCCACTATATTCCTCATAAGCAAGGCAATGCATGGTATACTGGAGGATTACGGCCGATCAAATTCTGCAGATCATCCTTTCATGACAGTTCAGTCTTCAAGCGAGGTCGGTTCGAAAAAATAAAAATGTGATATGAAAAAATGAATACCGATTTATTATAGATTTTAGTTCTGTTATGTGCATGAAAATTAAATAGATTCATATAACATTGCCACAATTTTTATGTGGAGGTTTTCCTAAAACCTTCACTTCAACCTTATATCTTTCTTGATTCCTGTAAAATCAACCTTAATCAAGAATATTGTGTGAAGCATGGTGTGTTTTACTATGTTTATACATCCATTTTCTCCTAAATTTCCATAGCTTACGCTGTCCGGTCAAGAAATCTTGACCTTACAAGGTTGTAACAAATAGCAGTAAAATATGTCTTTACTCTCACCCTCTGCACAGTTGTTACCATTACATGGCCAAAGCGGAACATCCTCTTGAAGAATGCATAGGGATGTTCCACCATGGATCGAATGCGGGATATTCGGAGATTCCTGCGTATGCTCTTCATGGGAAGTGAATGTCCCCTTACGGATCGATCCATTGTGCCATTGATCCCTTTGCAATCGGATCCGAAATAACCCTTATCCCGGTAACATATGATTCCTGGAAGACTGAGATCGATCTGCGAATCATGCACGTTCGCAGGCGTTACTGATAATTTTTCAATTATCTTTATCTCATTGACAAGGGTATGCGCCTTGTAGCCGAAGTGATGCTCATTATTCTTTGTCGCCGATGATCCATCCTTAGATCTGCGTGTATTGGCATCATCACCCCTTGGCTTTCCATACTCTCCCTTATCTGCCTCTATGAAGGAAGCGTCTTGCATATTGCCCTTCTTGATTCTGATTCGTTTCGCCATGATCTGGTCTCTTATCTCGTTGAAAACGAGACGATCCTTTCCTGTTTTCGATAATCGTTCACGGAAATAACAGATTGTGTTCCGGTCGGGTAATTTCTCAGGATATCCCAGGAAATTAAGGAACGATATCCGATCCCTGATTTCACGTTCCACCTGCGGATCTGAGAGATTGTACCACTGTTGCAGTAAAAGAATCTTCACCATCAGGATGGGATCATAATTTGGTCTTCCACCCTTTTCCGTATAATTCTCATAGAGATCTGACAATATTGGCCTTATCCGTTCGAAATCAATGCGATCAGATATGCCGGTTAAGGGATCGCCAAGTGTTTCAATCTCCTTGTATAGTTCGGATAATCCGGTGTGGTAAAGGTTCATAGATATTGATCATGAGGTCATGAAAAAGGTTTTCGGTGATGGTTTTTGGAAATCCTCATTAATTTTATAATAGAATAATAAGTATAAACTTTTGCGCTTCAGTTACTCCCCCAACTGGAACTATAGTCTCTCAATATGTTGAATAAATCCGGTCGGGCCCATAAATATAATAATTGGGATATAATTATATTTTTGAAAGCTTAGAACTTTGCCCTAGTATTGCATTTTTCGGAGAAAATCTATTGATTGAAATCCAAAACAATGTTTATTAAACCTGCTATAATGTGTATACTATGGACCAAGAAATCCAGATGGACATTAAAGATGTGAGACTCACCGTCGAAAAGCACCTTAAAGATTTAGGTATTGAGGGTCCGGCTAGGATTGCATCCGCACAATTCAATCAGGGTTACTGGAGTGTTGTTGTTGTCTATTCAAGAGACATAGAGGTTGGAGATAAGAAGCAAAAGACAGGTATAATTGCCGCATTGGTAATCGATGATACCACCAGAAAAGTTGAGGCATTCAAAGAGAATCCAACATAAGGACGCTTTTTCACATGGGATTGATCATCGATCAGATTGAAATAAAGGGCACAATCAAGAGTGTCAAAGTCTCCGCTTTGATAGATTCTGGAGCTGAAGGGAACTATATCAGTGCTGTATTGCCCAATGGAATCCGGCCAGAACAACTTGGATTTGTATCTTACGGTGAAATTCCCGTTTCAATTCCAGGGTTATCCATCAGAGAATTGCATGGTTCCCTGACATTCGAGAATCTAAAACTGAACGGGGTTATCGTTTCTGAGCCGGAATTCATAATTCTCGAAAATATAGATTTTCCAGCCATAATTGGAGTGGAAATACTTCAAATGATTGGATTGAAACTGGACTTCAGAACCGATACCATGCGGATCTGAATATCCAGTTATTCTTAAAAAAACAAGAAGAAACCAATTTTCAGTTTCACTTTTCCATTTCTTTATCAGTTGTGATCGAGAAAACCTACCTCTTCAGGGGTGGGATGAAAGCGAACACACATCTTTAATGATTGCAAAGCAATTGCATAAATAGCATGTTCAAAGCCTATAAGTTCCGATTGTATCCTGATGAGGAACAGCAACTTCTCCTGGAAAAGCACTTTGGATCATGTAGGTTTGTATGGAATCATTTTCTTGATTCCAGTAACAAGAGATACGTTGAAACTGGCAAAGGGATGAGTTACAAGGATGCGTCGGTTCTCCTTCCCGCATTGAAGGAAGAAAGGGAGTGGTTGAACGAGGTCAATTCACAAAGCCTGCAACAGGAATTGATGCATCTTGACAGTGCATTTCATGGATTCTTCAGGAAGATTTCAGGATATCCCGCCTTCAGGAAAAAAAGAAACGGTGGTTCATTCACGGTTCCCCAGCATTTCACCATTAAGGACAATCATCTTACAATCCCTAAGTTCAAGACCCCATTGCGTCTCTTCATGCACAGGAACATTGAAGGTGAAATGAGAAGCCTCACCATATCAAAGACGCCATCGGGTAAATATTATGCCTCAATACTCGCTGAGACCGGAAAGAAAATACCTGGACCTGTAAGGATTGAAGCATGTACATCCATTGGCATTGATGTCGGCATAAAGGTATTCCTCACGACATCGGATGGATTGCAAATTGACAATCCCAAAAATCTCAAGAAATCGGAAAAGAAACTGGCGTTATTGCAGAAGAGGCTCTCCCGAAAGCAGAAAGGATCAAAAAACATGAATAAGGCAAGAATCAAGGTTGCAACAGCGCAGGAACACATAGCAAACCAGAGAATGGATTTCCACAACAAGGTATCAGATGCAATGCTCAGGGCATATGACACCGTAATAACGGAAGACCTGAACGTTTCGGGCATGATGAAGAACCATCATCTCGCAAGGAGCATAGCAGATGCAGGATGGTCGTCTTTCATGGCAATGCTGAAAACCAAGGCATTGCAGAGAGGTAAGAGCATAATAGATATAGGAAGGTTCGATCCTTCATCAAGGATGTGCTCCCATTGTGGATATACCTACAACCTGAAACTCAGTGAGAGGAAATGGATCTGCCCGCAATGCAATACCGCACATGATAGGGAATGGAATGCCGCAAAAAACATAAAGCAGTTCGGTCTCATAAAGACCGGAATACCCACGGACAGTGGGGAATTAACGCCTGTGGACAGGAGTATGGATACCCTGATCTTTCTCGCAAGGGAGGGAATAGGGCAGGTACACTGGCTGAAACAGGAAGCCCACGCTCTTTAGGCGTGGGAGGATGTCACCTATTCTAGGTATAAAGAACTGGACTTGATGAGCCATGTGACTTCTACGAGTCCATGCAAATACGGAATTAATGCCATAGCAATGTCTTCTGCTATACAGGAATCTTTCCT
>JAKACH010000006.1 GCA_021821635.1 Thermoplasmata archaeon
GGTGTTTCCAGTATTTAAGTTATTGCATCCGGTTGGCTTCGCACCTAAAATCAATTTTTTGTCTATTAGATGCAAGTTGCACCTAAATTTCATCAAGAATGACGTTTTAAGTGCAAGACCCTTCACTGTTATTCCTGATTTAGACCGATGAAAGATTGCTTTGACATTGAACAGATCCATTGATTTATTCTTCATCTTGAGGGTTATGTTCCCGGATTCTCACTGATAAAACCCTCCTTATAATTTTATGTTAGAAAGATACAATCTTGATTTGTTTCCTGCATGGATGGTCTTTCGATTTGAAATGCCTATTTTTTTATTTCTATTAATAGGGCGTCTCACAATTTAGCAACTGACGATTTTCATAATCTCCCTTGGCTTTTCTCCTGCTTCAATGTTTGATATTACCATGAGATTGTATGCAATGGCCTTGAGGCCCATTGCAGTATCATAAGACCTGTTCCTGTTGTACCAGATGTTCTCAGCCCTCATGATCTCCTCAAGTATGGAGAATGTCCGCTCAATTTCCCACCTGAGGGAATATAGTGAAGCGTATTCCTTCCTGAGATCGATTCCGATCTTTCGGTTCACTGACAACCTCTCAGGAACAATACCTCTTCTCTTATTTGTGTCAATCACAGGAAGGGCATGTGTGTTCTCAAACACATAATCATAAGTGTCTGAGGTGTCATACGCTGAGTCTGCAAGAATATGGGAGAAATTCCTCACCGAATCGATCATGTCCCTGGATACACGGGAATCATGGATGTTTCCTTTGGTGGTTAACCAGTCCATGACAAGGAGGGAATCAACTGCTGCAATGGATTCCATTGAATGGAGAAAGGTGATTTTCCTGTTTATTGCATGGAGATCGATCATCCTCGCTCTCCTTGATAATGTCTGAAATGATGGTATTTCCTTAAGGCCAATAGTTCTAAGATATTCCTCATGGTTGGTGAGGAATATCCTGGATGATCTGTATGAGATACTGAAGATCTGCAGTAACACAAGTATCTTCAGTATCTGTTTATCTGAGTACTTTCTCCTTCGATCATCGGGCGAAACTATATTGTCTATCACTTCCATAATCCGTGGGATATGCTGTTCGGGCATATCCCAATATTCTCATTTTGCTAATAATGTTCGACATATGTCTGACATTCAATAAAAGATGAGACACCCTACCTATATAGGCAAACAAAAAAATCAGGGCTATTTCGCCCCCTCCAAATATGCCTATGAATAACCGCTGCAGCAATATTGAATCCTGAAAGAAATGTTGGCTTTCCAGATAAACTGAGAAAAGAGCCATGGATACGGAAAATGCCAGCATTATGTAGGAAATGTTTTTCAGAATTGCTCTGGAAGCTTTCATCTACAACTTCTCATCATCCCTTACCCAGTTATTTACAAAACTATGGGATTTTAGTTTTTCTATTCCTGCGAATATCTGTTAGGCAGTTCAAATGCGTATCCTCATTATCGGCCTCTTAGGGGACCTGCGAGTCACTTCGCTAAATCCCGCCTCCTTGAAGGCACTGAGAATTCCTGTATAGGCGTAAGGGTCAGGATACCCGCCATTAGCCGTGTCGATTGGGTATGCTTCAACCACTCTGGCACCCTGCGATTTTGCAAACTCAACCGAAGCATAAATCAGACCTGACATTACGCCTTGCCTTCTATGCCGTTTATTCACATAGAAACACACTATTGACCAGACTTCTTTGTCATCAACCGGTTTCAGAATCCTTGACCTTTCCAGAAGAATGAACTCACTTCTGGGAGCTATGGAACACCATCCAACTGGCTTTTCTGCAATATATGCAAGAATTCCAGGTGTTCCTCCATCAGACAGGATCTTATTCATCATCGATTTTCTTTCCATATTGCTGAGAGAGGAAAATCCAGTTCTGGTCAACCTGAAATATGTACACCAGCACCCACCGTATGCCCCTTTTTCCCCAAAAAGCTCCTGGAGATCATTCCAGTTGTCATGGGTCGCGGCCCTGAATGTAAGTTTCTCTTCGATGTTCCACCTGTATGCTGATTAACAACCAGGATATAATAACTATTCATTGTACCGGAATTATTCAACAACATCCTTGTTGTGATCCACTTTAAGCAGCCTTTGGAGCTATCCAGCAAAACAAACCTGTTATTCCAGGGATCCTGTACCACTGAGCATTTCCCAATTGGGATTTCAAATGGTTCCACCAGGACTTTCCCACCTGCTTCCTTGAATCCTTCAACAGCAGTGAGTACGTCCTCCACCTTGAAATCCACTTCAGGACAGTCCAGGTCTTCCTTAACCAGTACTATTTCTGTGTCAGATTCTTTCAGCCTGAGGCCCGCTTCAGTTTCATTTCGCTTCCAGACAATATCCAGTCCAAGTTTTTCATTATAGAAGGATATGGCAGAATTCAAGTCCCTCACCTGCAGCCTGAGGCAGTCTACCTTTGTGAACACCCTGTTTCATGATTCTGCCTTATAAAATACTTGATTCAGCCAGGATTGAAAGTGGCTTATCGGCCCCGTTGGATAGAATACGCCAATTGAACAAAATCTCAGGTTCACCCTGTAAGCCCCTTTCAGTAAGGCCATTCCTCCGAAGACTATGTGGCAGGATTAATTTATTTTCAAGTCCCTGACATAGGAGGGGAGATCCATTCTCCCCCTGTCTGTTTTTGAAACCTGAGGAGGATCATTCCTGAGTGAAAGAGGTATCACCCCTGACCAGTAGGGCAAACCCAAATCTTCTGGATCTTCCACTGGATCGCCCTCCCTTTTCTTGCAGGAGAATTCATTTATGTTCAACCTGAGGAATCCTGTGGATTTCAGTTCATTTTCTTTTGGTAATCTGCAATCAGCCCATCTCCCTTTAACCATTTTTTCCGTTATAACTCTTGCAGCAGACATTTTTTCCTCTCTTCCTTCAACCGGTTCAGCCTTCCCAAAAATTACAGCAGATCTGTAATTCATGGAGGAGTGGAATGCACTCTTTGCTACCACAATACCGTCAAGCAGGGTTACAGCAATACAAACATCGCTTCCGTTGGAGAGCGTTTCATAAATTCTGCCCTTCACTGAAGCGTGCAGCAATACGGCGTCCCCATCCCTCGCAAAAAGCATTGGAATGTTGAAGAGCTGCCCGTCCTGTACCAAAGCGACATGGCAAATCAGGCTTTCATCAAGTATTTCGTGCAGCGTGTCCCTGTCGTAACTTCCCCTTTCGCTGTGTGCCCGTAATCTGGCGTGGTATTTCATATGAACAGACTGAGAAGATCAATATAGGAAAATACATTTCGTTTTTACCCTTCTTTTTTTCCGGACCTGTTCTAGCTCATTTGCTCTTTTTCCTGGTCGACCATTGATCTAATATACCAGTCAAACCATTGTGGAGTTGATTATGTCGGTACACACTCCTTTTAAAAAATTCCCTGAATTTACAACAGAAAGGCTCTTCTTGAGGATGGTAAAGGAAACTGACACACCTTATCTTTTTGAAATCAAGGCTGATGAGGAAATAACTGCGAAATATGGCCGTGAACCCCATGCCAGTATTGAACAGACCTCTCGATGGGTTGACGAGATTTTGAAGGACTATGTGGAAAAAAAGACACTCTCTTGGTCTATCACGCTGAGAGGAGAAGACAATCCCATTGGTTTTTTCACCCTCTGGAACCTGGATCTTGACTCTTACATGGCAGAGCTTGGTTACGAATTAAACAGAAAATACTGGAGAAAGGGCATTATGGTGGAAGCACTGAATGCCTTGATTGACTGGGCTTTCCTCGAAATGGGCCTTAACAGGATTGAAGCATGCCCGATGAAGATAAATACGCCATCAATTGGAATACTGGAAAAACTCGGTTTCAGGTATGAGGGAAACCTCAGGGAAAGAATATATTTTAAAGGAAAATTTGAGGACCAGCTCTATTACTCAATCCTTAAGTCTGACTGGGAAACAAGAAATAAAATGTAACTGAAGTTACATTGTTATGTCAAAATAGAAGTCCACATACTCTCCAAACGAGTTGTAATTGGTATTCCCTGGAGGATAGGTCGGTATTGTGTATGTCAAACCGATGTAATACGAAACTTCATTTGACGGATATAACTGGAATGGGCCATTGTCAGTATTGTTATACAGCCTAACTCCGGGATTTGAAGTGGACTGCCATGTGTGGCTCATATACACGTGGACACTCTGCGTATATGTGTCGTTAAGGTAAGTCGTGCTTCCCATCTTGGCGTACTGGACTATCTTAACAGTGAAGTTTCCCGTTATATTTCCTGGATTTAGCATTTCAAGGATATTCCAGAATTCGGTATTTGTGGTCACATTGAAGTTAACATGAACCCTAAGCGTTCCTGTTAAGGTATTGTTAACCATTGTATAGTTCCAGGCAAATGTGGAACCTTTGTAAGTAACGTTTGATGGTGGAACAATAACGGGTGGGGGAACTACAGACTGTTCCAGTTTTATTAACCCCTGCCCAAGGATGTCACCTGATGCCTGTGGAGACATGATAAATATTGAAAGCGTTACTGCAATAATTGCAACGGCTATGCCTTTCAAACTGCTCCTCTTCCCGGGCGACATGTCAAATCACTGTAATGGCGCCGGGGATAACTGATGCTAATGCATCAATTTCCCCTGTGCACAATAGATAATGAGATAAACGGTTATGACAGGATAAGAATAAATTATCCATAGCAATAGTATTTCCCAGTTCCTGGGCTGTTTGGCCGCCAATGCCAAAGAATGCAGAATGTCGACTCGTAAACAAAAAATAAAAGAAATAGGGTGTCTCATGTTTCAACAACTGACGATTTTCATTATCTCCCTTGGCTTATTTCCTGTTTTGATGTTTGATACAATCATGAGATTGTATGCAATTGCCTTTAGGCCCATTGCAGTGTCATAATCCCTATTCCTGACATACCAGATATTCTCTGTTTTCATTATCTCTTCAAGGATGGACAACATTCTCTCTATTTCCCATCTGAGGGAATGCATGGAAGCATATTCCCTCCTGAGGTCTATGCCGATCTTTCGGTTCACTGACAATCTCTCAGGTACAATACCTCTCCTCTTATTCGTGTCAATAACAGGAATGGAATGTGTGTTCTCGAAGATGTAATCATATATGTCAGAGGTATCATATGCTGAGTCCCCTAAGATATAGGAGAAATTCCTCACAGAATCCACCAAGTCATGTGAGACCTTTGAATCATGTATGTTTCCTCGGGTGACAATCCAATCCATGATAAGAAGGGAATCCACATCCATGGACATGTGGCACTTCCTGCCATATGACCACCCTTTTGTTGTTTTAGACCATCCTGATTCAGGATCTCTGTACTTGCCCCAGTTTTTTCTTCTAATTGCAGTGGAATACTTGCATGTATGTATCATGAAGGAATCCAGAGCTGCACATTCCTTTATTGAATAGAGGAATACAATCTCCCTGTTAATTGCATGTAGATCAAATAACCTTGCCCTTCTTGATAATGTCTGGAATGATGGTATCTCACGTATTCCTGTCATGACGAGATATTCCTTGTGGTTACTCAGGAATATTTCTGAGGATCTGTATGAGATATTGAATATCTGCAAAAGGATGAGAATCTTCAGTATCTGGCGATCTGTATACTTTCTTATCCTAGTATCGGGCGAAACAATATTGTCTATGATATCCATAATCAATGGGATATGCTTCTCCGGCATATCCCAAAATTTCATTCAGGTAGATAATGTTCGACAATTGTCGGACATCTCATGAAAGATGAGACACCCTATCTATTAAATAAGTTTGATATAGCTATCATATATACGCCGGGTAGCTTGGAGCGAGCGGATAAATCATATTATGCGACACACCATTGGTAATGGTTCCAGCAAAAGTTTTGATGCGCAGAACACGCTCCTGTTGGTTAATTATACGGTCTTCCTGTTCGTGTCTGCTGGTATAGGAATATTTGTCAATCTCTATCTCTGGATAAATTCCCTTAACATAACAGCCATAATTATCTACCAGCTGTTTGGAGCGCTCATGGTAATGCCAGGGTTCATGATAATGCTCAGGTATTCTTCCATATTGAAAAACGTGCAGGTTTATCGCTTTGGCATTCTAACATACATTGTTTTCATCATGACGATTATAGTATTGCAACAAAGATCAGGTGAATATGCATGGTTGCTCGGCGTGGAGTCTGGTACTGCCATAGGTTTCTTCTATGCAGGATATAATTCTCTCACTTACCAGAAAGTTTCCCATAATACCAGGATTCTATTCAACTCATGGAGGAGTTTTCTTTCTAATTTATCAGGCATTCTTGCACCGCTTCTTTTAGGCTCGATCATCGTGGTGTTCAAGGAGCATATCGGTTACCTCCTTGACTATCTTATTCTCCTGGCAGTACTGGTTTATGAGCTATATCAATCAAGGAAGATATTGGGAACAAACCACCTTGGCAGGCTTAAGTTGAGGCTCTCCTTCAGTATTCCCTTCAGGAATGTCAGATATCCTCCTATCGCATTTGCCGATTTCTTCTGGAGCATGTCCGGGGTTTTAAGATCGATTGTGCTGACTGTATTTGTCTATGTTGTTTCAGGCTCAACGCTCATAGTAAGTGTATTCTGGGTCATAGTTGCAGTTTCACAGACATTTGGTTCATTCTATGCAAGAAAGCACCTTCATGCCCGCCTGGTCTCGTTGTCGGGATTCTCTAATCTTCTCAATCTACTCGGCTCGATTGGCATAGTCCTTTATTATAATGATGTGTTCCTGATCCTGTTCGGCTTAATATATGGGGTTTCTAATTCTATATTGGGAGTAACTTACTCAACAGCCGCGATGGACGTCATAGACACTGATCCTATGCCCGGTGAGAATCAATACCATTACATAATACTTAGAGAATACATACTTCTTTTTGCGCGGCTCTCGGGTATATTTGTCACCCTGTTTGTCATTAACAGCGTGAGGCTTCAGTTGGCAATCCATTCTTTGATAATTGTAGCTTCTTTGTTTGCCATTATTGCATGGTTTGCCGTTTCAGCATTCTATAAACCAGATTTAGTCGGTAATAACGAAATTATATCGATGACCCGCGGATCATGACGTACGCTAAAGACAATATTCAGTTAAATGCATTGACTAGAAGGCATATTATTATGAGATAGTTTCAGTTCCACAAGAATATGATTCTCTAAAGGCCGCCTGTTGTATATACAAGAACTCTTCAGGCATCTAGATAGGTTTCTATCATGAATTGGTGAAGCCATTCATGGATGATAGAATGGGAGAGTGAACGCCAGTATTGCGATCACTATCATCAGGCCGAGCGTTATGAATGATGCGAGGTGTGTTATCTTCCGGATGCGTCTTACTTCATCAAGTTTGCCCGCATTTACCAGCCTGATTATCTTCTTACCATGGTAAAGATTGTTTGCATACATCAGGACGAGCATGATAACTACAGCTATTCCTTTAGCAAGCAAAATTTTTCCTCCCTCTGTGGATGTGAGGTCTGAGAGGGTCGGGAGATATTCATAACCCAGATACAGACCAGTCAATATAAGAATAGTAACAGAGATATCGGTCGCAGTTCCAAAGATTCGCCCAACGTGTCCAAGTATCTTTGCTCTTTCTCTCTCATCAGTGGATATCCTCAAAGTGGCAGGCCACACGACTAACCATATAAAAAAGGAACCCCCGATAAAGAAAACGGCAACTAAAGCGTGGATCCACAGGATTACCAGAAAGACCCAGTTCATAATGAGAGATCAGAGCTACGCTCTAAATTGTTGTGGTCTCTTGCAACTCAGGAAGTATTGCTAAATTCTTTATCAGGAGAATGCAACTCCCGAATTCGGCTTGAGTCAGTTGTTCTGCCCTAGTGTGTTTCCTAATTACCTGATATCATAATGCCCAGATATTGATATATTGACTGGTGAGTCTTGGGTGCAGCGCAGCAGCGTATATGTCATGTAATAATAGGTTTGAAGATATTTTATCGGCAGAAGTCGTCGTTGGGTTATGTAAACCAGAACCTTGTATATCGCACTTTTGATCTATCGAATCCTCAATCCATTAAGAAACAGTAGATTCTTCTTGATGAGATCAAAAATCGAAATTGGGGAAGTTGAGGGCGCATTCTGTATTCCATTCAGATCCAAGAAATACATTTCAAGAATAATACAGGCGATTGCAGGAATACCTGCATTGTATTATTCTGTTACAAACATGCTTATGTTATCGTGTCAGAAGCGATCTCGCCATTGGTTGAGGTCTCTACTATTACCACTTGAGAAATGGGGTTCCCCGACACCAGTATGTGTGTACCGAGAGAAAGACTATTGGGATGTGTCGAGGAAGCAATTATCTCTGTCTTGTATATAGTGGCATTATTGTAATAGTGACCGGTTTCGCCTACGTTGAACCCCACTATATTATAGGTACCGGAGTTGCCTGTAAGCCTTAGTGAGATGTCATCAATCGGGACTGTTGAGGTAAGACTCAGAAATGATATATTGTAGACTGCAGTTGAGCCATTCCCTGATATCGATACTGCTATTATTCCAGAAGGGGTCTTTGCATTGTCAACGTCATAAAGAGTGGCAACTGTCAGGACTATAACGAGAATTATGATTGCTGATGTCCACTTGACGAATTTCCTGTTACTCGCTATGAATCCTCTGATCCGGGATGATGCGGACTTTTTATTACTTTTGACTTTGCTTCTCATTTTTCCTGATCATTATCCTGACTTTTGTGCCGTCTATGTCCCAGTCCTGTCCATTGTCTGCAGGTCCAAGCTCTATACTGTCTGCAAGTGTTTCGGATGAAATTGCCTCAACAGATTGTCTTATTTCTCCAGATGTGGTGGAATCTGCGGCTATCACAACGGATATCCTGTCATCATACTCAAGCGAAAGGTCCTTCCTCATCACCTGTATCCTGCGTATTATTTCCCTCGTAAGACCTTCCCTTGCAAGATCCGCATCTATGGAAGTATTAAGGAAAAGTTCAAAGCCGGTCCTTTCATCCCTGTCATAGACGTAACCTGCTTTAGGCACTGTCTCAACCAGTATGTGCTCTGGTGAAAGCGTGAATCCTTCTATATCGACGCTTCCTTTCTGGTGGAGTTCTTCTGTGATGTGCCCCGGATCAGATGAGACGAGCGCCATCTCGACCCGCTTCATGTTTCCCTTCAGAATAGGAGCGGCTGTCGAATAATTTAGCTTTATGCTTGGAGTGACAGGAAGGTCTCTCTCATCGGCAAAGCCTATGTTCTTGCAGTTTATTTCAGGCTTTATAATTTCCAGGAGGGGCTCGTCTATCCTCGACGATCCGGAAAGAAGGAGTTCCGTTAAGGGTTGTCTTCCTTTTATCCCCGCCTTCTGGCGCATCCTTCGGACAGTCTCTATAATGGACAGGATGTCGGCAAACTTCTTCTCCAGTTCCGGCTGTATTCTGTCTTCAGACGCCACAGGGTAGTGTTCCAGGTGTACGCTCTCTCTTTGAGTGAGGGATCGGAAGAGATATTCGGTGGTAAATGGGGCAATCGGGGCCAGCATCATTGCTATTTTTTCCAGCAGAGTGTACAGGATGGAATAAGCACTTTCCTTGGTCTCGGTCATCTCCTCTGACCAGAATTTCCTTCTTGAAAGCCTCAGGTAAGTGTTTGAAACCTGTTCTATTAGATCCATCAGGCTCCTTAAAGCCTCATGAGGCATATATTCCTCCATGTATTTATTGCATGCAAGGATTGTAGAATTCAGGCGGGAGAGGACCCACTGATCGAGTGGATCGCTGGAGATCCTCAGGCCCTTGAATTCATACCTGTCCAGGTTTGCGTTTGAGGCAAAGAAGCTGTATACATTCAGGAGAGTGGAAAGCGTCTTTCTTGAAATTTCGGTGATTAGCCTTATATCGTAATTTCTGGTCTTCCACGGGACCCCGAACATAAAGAATAGGCGAAGTGGATCTGGGCCGTTCTGCTGGAGCGCATCTATTGCAAGGACAGAATTCCCCTCGCTTTTGCTCATCTTTCTGCCTTTCGCATCCAAAACAAACTCTATTGTAAGGACGTTTTTGTATGCGTTAGAATTGAAAAGCAGGGTTGAAATAACATGCAATGTGTAATACCAGCCTCTTGTCTGGTCTATCGCTTCTGTGATGAAATCCACAGGGATGTGCGTCTGACGGCTGTATCTGGGATAACCTATCGAAGCGTATGTGGCGCTCCCGGAGTCGAACCATGTATCGATAACATAAGGTTCCCGAACAGAGTCTTCCCCGCACTTTGCGCATTTGAGCTTCAAGACATCTACGAATGGGCGATGGAGATCATCTAATTGATGGCCTGAACGCTGTGCCAGCTCCTTCAGGTCGCCGATTGCCTCGTAGTGCCCGTTCTTGCATTTCCATACAGGTAAGGGTGTTCCCCAGTACCTGTTCCTGGACAGGGACCAGTCCTTCGCCTCTTCGAGAAAGTTGCCAAACCTTCCCTGTTTGAGGTGCGAAGGGTACCAGGAGATTCGTGAATTGGTTTCGATTATTTTTTCCCTGTTTTCTGATACCTTTATGAACCACGCATCTAGCGGGTAATAGATAAGCGGTGACTTGCACCTGTAGCAGAACGGGTAAGTGTGCTTTATCTTCTCAATCTTGAAAAGCACGCCTGTTTCCCTGAGATAATCTATTATCTTCGGGTTTGCATCCATCACGGATAAGCCGTTCCAGGGAAGTGATGGATCGTTATATTTGCCTTCTGGGCTAACGGGATTGAGTAGTCTGGTCTTCATCCTCTTTCCTGTCTCGAAGTCGTCGGCACCGAATGCCGGGGAAGTGTGTACTATCCCTGTGCCTTCCTCCACTGTTACGTAGGAAGCACCAACAACCTGCAGGTTGCCGTCGAATGGCTTAAGGAACTTAAGCAGCTGTTCGTACTTCTTCCCTACGAGCTCGCTTCCCTTTATTGCATCCTGGACGTGCTTTCCGCCCGGGAACAGCCTGTCTGCCATTGCTGCCGCGATATAGTACCTGGAACCCTTGTAATCAACAAGAGAATAGTCGATTTTCGGATTGACAACCAGGAACTGGTTGGATGGGAGTGTCCATGGTGTAGTTGTCCAAGCCAGCATATAAGTATCTTTCTCTCCGACCAACTTGAAACGAACGTAGACCGAAACGTCTGTTACCTCCTCATATCCCTGCGAGACCTCATGTGAGCTTAGTGAAGTGCCGCATCTCGGGCAGTAAGGCAGTATCTTGAAATCCTTGAAGAGCAACTGCTTCTCGAACATTGTCTTGAGCGCCCACCACTCACTTTCCATGTAGTCCCTGTTCAACGTGATATAGTCCTTGTTATGATCCACCCAGAATCCGATAAGCGAGTCTACTTCCTTGAATTCGTCTATGTACCTGAAGACACTTTCCCTGCAGTACGCATTGAATGCTTCTATGCCGAAATCCTCGATCTCCTTCTTTGAGTTGAAGCCGAAGTGTTTCTCCGCCTCTATCTCAACCGGCAGACCATGGCAGTCCCAGCCTCCTGCCCGTCCATATATTTTATGCCCCGTCATGTATTTGTAACGAAGCACTATGTCTTTGACAACGCGTGTCATCGCATGCCCCATGTGAGGTCTTCCATTTGCAGTGGGCGGGCCCTCGAGGAACCTGAATGGTTTGTTTCCAAGACTTGAATTAAGTGATTTTTCCTGAATGCCCGACTCTTTCCAGTAAGACCTGACTTCGTCGGCTATCTCATTGAAAGAGCGGTTTGTATCAATGGTTTTAAACATTTTCTAGTACCTTCTGGGGTAAAAGCTATCAGACTCATTAATTTAACACTTTATGATTATGAAAGGATCCAGGCGTGTGGATTAAATGCAATCTTGATCCGGTAATTTATCCTTTGATCTTAAGTTCAACAGGATTCCGATAACAGGCCAGGAGCAAAAATAGGACTGACTTTTAACCAGAGATTATTTTAAATATCCCCTGGGAATGACAATTAGTGAGCGAAAACGCGGTAGTAACTGGGGAAGCAGCAGCGCGAATCGGGTCTTCGAATTCAGTTTTCATTAGGAGAGGTATTCCCATGCTGCTTGTTCCTCTCGTATTGCTTTTAGTTGTCCTTTATTCAGGCGATTTTTACTATCTGGAGTATTTTCATGTGATCACGGGCTCCGCCTGGACAGGCATGGATCTCGTGATGGGTTTATTTTTCGCTTTTGTGATGCGCGGTCTCTCAAACCCGGAAAGGGTTGAGGTTTCCAAGCGTCTTATTCCGACGATGCTGTTCTTCATGCCATCTATCGCCTCAGTTACGGTGACAGCGGGCCTCTACACTGCAATGCATCTGCAGATTGCATTTTCGTCCTCTTATTTCATTGCAACCGGCATAATTGTGCTTATACTAATAGTGCAGGGTTTTGCCCTTTTCCTGCCAAACGAATTGAGGATATACCTTGAAATTCTTCGCGGAGGGAAAGATGTGGGTAAGATCGTTCGGCTTACGATGCTCAACCTGAAGCTTTCCCTCAGCCAGCTGGTGTTCCAAATAGCTGTCATAGTTCTTATGGCGCATTTTGCCACGGGTTACGCATTATGATTCCGGAAAGGCTTAAATCGATATACAGAGCGGGGGCCATTGCGGCCGTTCTTCCTGTAATTGTAGTTCTGGCAGCATATCTCTCAGGAAACTTTCTTTTCATCGATTATGTGCATGTTCTTCTTGGAGCTATCTGGACTGGTGTTGATGTCTTCTACGGTCTGATATTCTATTTCGTAATTTCAAGCCTTGATGCCAGAACCCGGGCAGACATAGCAGAAAGGCTTATCCCAATGTCTCTTTTCTTCATACCTTCTGTTTCCATTCTCACGCCACTGGCCGGTTATATCCTGGCGGTGAAGCAAGGAATATGGAACCCTTACAATCCGGTATTTTCTGCCGCCATAATCACAGGCAGCATACTTGTTGCGGTAGGGTTCATGACAATCGTCCCGGCATCCGCGCTTGTGCTGAAAGAGATAAGAAATGCAAGCAGCAATTATGAAAGGAGTTCACGCTTGCTTATGCTTGGATCTCACGGAGCACTCCTCCAGCTAGCACTCCAGATTGCAATGATATCAGTGATGGCATATATCGTAGTCTATATGTGAAATTTCTGCGGATAAGGAGAATTGCAGGTATGTCAGACAAAAGTCGGCTAATATAATTTTTAATTATTAAAATAAAAATATTTAATAAGTACCATAGGTTATATTCATGTGGCAGGCAAATTTTATAAGAATGTCGTTGAAGCCATAAGGGATGAAACCAACCGAATCAAGGGAATAATCAGGGAACAAAGATCATCCCAGAAAGACTCCGGCAGCATAAAGAAAAGGACTTAGGAAATGCTTCCTATTTTAGGTGCCGGGGCGAAGTGTTGATAACCGCCACCCACTATTTGACTCCAGCTTCTTCCATCAAATATAATATTATCTCCCTTCCATGTATCGCCTATGTAAGAAACATGAATCTTCTCGGATTCCATAGCAGACTTAAAATCTGCATAGTTTTCGTTCTCAATCGTGAAAAGTATCTCATAATCACCGCCGAATGAAAGCGTCATATCGTTTAACGTACCTCCGGATAACTGTATTGCTTTTTTCACGTTTTCGTTAACCGGAATCTCGTCCTGAACCAGCCGGAAGCCGACTCCAAAATCTCTCTTTGCCCTGTAGATTGATTCAAAAATGCCGTCAGAAAGGTCCGTCATGAACTTTCCTCCATTCTCGCTTATTATTTTCGCTTCACGGACTCTCGGGACAATATTCATGAGAAGATCAATGCCAAGTTTCTTTCTATATCCCAGCCTGTAGAATGTGTAGCCTGCTGCAGCTTTTCCAAGATCTCCAGTTACGCACAGCACCTGATCAGGCCTTATGTCGCTCCTGCGCCGTATCAGCCTTTCAGCCTGCTCTCCGATAATAGTGCCTGAAAGTATCATTACGCTTGATTCCTTGGTGTCCCCTCCAAGATATTCGGCGTCAAAAAGCTTCAGTTCGTTGTCTATAGATTCAACGAGTTTCAGGACAAATTCCGAATCAGTCTTTCCAGGAAGATTGAATGAAGATAGCATTCCGATAGGATTTCCTGCCATGGCCGCAATGTCGCTCAGGTTGATGGCGGCCAGGAACCTGCCTATCTGATCGGCACTCGCTCCTGCAGGTATATTAGTATCGTATGAAACGGAATCAGTGGATACAAGTAACTTCTTCTTGCCAAGAGGTATCTCAATGCAGTCGTTATCGCCGCCATGGACATGACCTGTCCTGAACATTGATGCGACAAGCTCCCTCTCTCCTATGCTTGATATTTTCACGTTTACCTTATGGCGCCCACATAAATCATTTTAATGCTTCCGAAAATCGAAGATAGTTTCCCTGCTCGCTAAAATCAGATTGTAATAGAATATCCGACTGATCTTCTTGAAAGTGTTTCGATATCCATGTCCGAGACAAGGCGTGCCTCAAGTTCAATTTCCTGTTCGTATGACCTGAGATCCGATGATTTATAATATGATTCCAGCTGGCTGAAATCCTGGGAAAGCGATGAGCTCACGATCAGGTCAAGAAGCTCCCTGTCGGGTTTTGCATTATGGACGCCTCTCTCCTTGTTGCCGCCGGTGGGGTACGATATTACCGTTCTTCCGGGTTTCCTTGTATCTAGCAGGATGCGTGCCAGCGACCACAGTCTGGGCGGCCTGTAAAGATGCCTTTTCCAGAGATATTCAACAAAAGTATTCCTCTGTATATTCATGGGATTGACGCTGATGTCATCCGTGAAATCATCGATATCAGAAATAGACTGGATCATATCATCTATGGCAGTCTTCTCCGTCATGAATGGAGGCTTGAACAGCAGGTAAGTGCGCACGGTATAACCAAGCTTCCTTGCGGTCATGGCAGATGCCTTGTACTTTGCGAATGTTGATCCCTTGTTGATGGAGTCTGTAATGATCCTGTCGTTCGAGCTTTCCAGGCCGATTGCTATCCTTACTGCCGGGACGTATTTCCCCAGATCACGGATGTTTTCTTCTCTTATATATTCGGTCCTGCTTTCCACCAGGAGTGTGTCAATTTTTGGTCCTATTGTGTGCATGAAATATTCTCTCACATCAATGGGAATTTCCATAGGATCAAGGAAGCTTCCGGATGTAAAGATCTTCAGGACCTTGATGCCGTTCAGGGACTGTGCAACATGATCGATTTGCTTGTACAGGTTCTCCCTTGTTATCGAGAGATCTATGTCGTTGAAGTAGCCGCACATGGAGCATGATGAATAATTGTACCATGAGCAGCCGCGGGTCCTGAATATAGCAACTACGGTATCCTCCTTTTGCCCTTCTATCCTGTCGAGTTCCTTCCAGACCGAAACAGGCATGTCAGGGTTCCCGGATCTCAGCTCTGAAGGCATTAAATCCTTGATGAACGAAGCAAATGCACGGTTTGTTCTCATTTTCCCTACTCTTCGTTGCCAGATTACTGCAACATATTTTAAACACACTAAGATTAACCTAGTGAATGATCAGCTCAAGATTGTCAAGAATCGAGGAATCTGCGACGCTCAAGCTAACCAAGGTAGCCGAAGATCTAAAGGCCAAGGGAGTGAAGGTATTTAATTTTGGGATTGGCGAGCCGGATTTCACAACACCTGAAACGATCATAGAAAGCGCATTTGAGTGGGCCAGAAGAGGCAAAACGCACTACACGCCTTCAAACGGTATCAGGGAACTCAGGGAGGCCATTGCAGATAAGCTGCTCAAGAAGAACCAGATTCATACGTCAGCGGATAATGTGCTAGTAAGCCCCACAAAGTTTGCCATTTACCTATCACTTTATGTTATACTGGAGGAGGGGGATGGTGTCATTCTTCCCGATCCTTACTATTCTTCCTATAAGGACATCATAAAACTTGCCGGGGGAAAGGTTTTGGATGCACCACTTAACCTGGACTATTCATTAAATTTCGAGCTTATGCAGAAAATGGTCTCACCCAGGACGAAGGCAATAATATTCAACAATCCATCCAATCCGACTGGAAGGGTCTACACACAGAGGGAGGTCAAGGAACTTGTTGACTTTGCCATCAAAAACAAGCTGGTAATCATATCAGATGAAATATATGAGGACCTGATCTACGAAGGCTCGATGTACTCGCCCGGATCTATAGAGGAAGCAGCCGATCATGTGATAACAATAAATGGTTTCTCCAAGAGCTACGCAATGACAGGCTGGAGGATTGGTTACCTCAACGCTGCTCCCGAGATCGCAAAGGCTGCGGCCAAGGTGCTGGGGCAGACTATTACATGCGTATCCTCAATATCACAATATGGTGCTTTGCAGGCTCTCCGGGACGAGAAGGATCCAGTTACATTCAGGGAGAAGTTCAGGAAGCGCAGGGATCTTGTCATGAAACTGTTTTCAGAGATCGACGGTTATTCCACTGTAAAGCCCGAAGGCGCATTCTATGCATTCCCGCAATATTCTGGCAAGTTGGATTCTGTCCAGTACTCCTCAGGCCTCCTGGAAAAATACCAGGTCATAGTGACGCCGGGGACCGCGTTCGGTGAAATGGGCGAATTGCATTACAGGTTCTCATATGCGGCCTCCGAGGATGAGATCAAGGAAGGGATATCCCGGATAGCCAAGTATGACCGCGAAATCCAGAAAAGGTAAAAGGCAATGATGGAAATTCAGGTGGAGAAGGATGTCTTCATCTCAGATCTGTACTGCTCATACCTGCGGGATCTGAATGCGGTCGTAATATCCGATCTCCATCTCGGGTTCGAGGAGGAGATGAACCTGCATGGCCTCTTTCTTCCAAAGCTTCAGCGAAGTCATGTGGAAGGCCTGCTTGACAGTATACTTGAAAGATATGATCCTGAAACGGTCTTCATCAACGGCGATTTCAAGCATGAATTTTCAAGGAACCTCCCGCAGGAATGGGATGATATCCTGCATTTTATCGACAGGTACAGGGAGAAGGTGAACCTCCATTTCATACGCGGAAACCATGACAACTACCTGCTGACCATACTTGCAAGATCAGGACTTGAACTTCACGACAAGTATGAAGATGAACGCTACCTGATCTACCACGGGGATAGGGATCTGGGCATCAGCAAGATCACAATTCTGGGACATGAGCATCCTTCCATCTCACTCCGGGATGATGTCGGCGGTGTGTTCAAGATCCACTCCTTCATTTACAATACAGAGAGCCATGTCCTAGTTACCCCGGCAATGAGTTTCTTCTCCTCGGGAAGTGACGTGGCGACATCGCTTGTCAACGATGAGCATTTCACCCCGTCATTGAAGCACGTTAATGCATCCAAGTTCCGGATTTTCGGCATCACTGAGGAATTTGGGCTGGTGGATCTTGGGATGCTTGGTGAACTGAAGAGGACCGCCTAGAAGATTTTTCCTGAGATCCCTTGAGCAGCTTGTAAAATTCCTGCAAAACCTCGATAGTCTGCCTGTTCTTGTTCACCTTGACCATCTTCTTTATTGCAAGTGTCTGCGGGGCAAGAACCTTGCTTACAAGGGAGTCGGCCATCTGGGCTATCACCTTCTCTATGTCCATGCCCTTCCTGATCATGTCCAATGCAACCTCTACCTCGTTTTTCTCCAGGCTCTTCGAATGCTCGAAAACAGCTCTTATTAGATCATCTGCCTCGAGCTGGCCAAGCTTTCTTGTGAATTGATCGAGCTCCTCGTTCAGGATCTCCTCGACCCTTGGGATAAGCGCCTTCTTCTTTGCTGAATTGGATCGCATAATTGGTTCAATGTCGGATAGGGAGATCAGCCTGCAGCCAATCAAGTTCCTGGAAGCATTGGGAGGCATTCCAAGATCAATGAGAATCTTTCCTTTTCCCTTTATTTCTCCGCCGAAAATAGGCTTCTTTGAACTTGTGGCAGCTATGATTATTTCATTTTCGCTCATGATCTCGGCGGGGTCAATTTTGCTGTGTGCCTCTATTGAATAAGAACGGGCAATCCTGTCAAGCGAATCCTCGCTCCTGGCATAAACCCTCAAGAACGCAGGTTTTGCCATCAGGGCATATTTTACCATGTCTGTTGCAAGCTTTCCGCTCCCGACTATTGCAATACTCTTGCCGCTGGCATTCAGCTCAGTTGAGAGCATCTGACCAACATGAGCGGGAACCGATGTCTTTCCCTTGGATATTGGCACCTTTTCCCTGACAAGTTTCCCCACGCTTATTGCCTTCTGGAATATGAGGGAAAGAGTCTTTGAGCACCTGTCATTTGCAAGAGCGTCTTCGAACGCTACCTTGACCTGGCGCAGTATTTCCTGCTCGCCGACAGATACAGACTCGATACCGGCTGATACCCTGAAAAGGTGCATGAGGGCTTCATCGCCGGAAAATGAATGATAAGGGCTCAAGTCCTTGAATTCTGGGATGGGATCAGAAGAATAGATTTCTACCCTGTGGCATGTCGAAAGCAAAACCCAGTCTGTAATTTTTCCCCGCAGCCTGTGATCAAAAAAGGCTGCGTCCTTCGCGCTGACTGTTTCAAGGAGGTGGGGTTCGTTGTTGACATCCCAACCAATCATGTGAAGAGAATTCATGAACTTGCAAGCCTCACGTATCTTTCAGGTCATTTCAAATGAATATTTAACGATAGCCCAGTTTTTCCGGCAAAATTCCAAGGTGCATCGTCTATCATCTTCATGCGACCAGATCCTTTAATCGGGAAATGTATAACCAGGTGCTACATACACTTCAGAATAGAAAGATAATGAAGGGAAACGCTAAATGCAATTGCGCCTGAACATAAAGCCGGTCGAACTCAAGGAAATTGGTCAGTCTGCCGCTGTTATGATCATCACGGATCGGCAATCTGTAGCGCTTATCAGGAGGCAGAAGAGGAGTGATGATCCGTGGTCGGGCCAGATAGCGTTGCCTGGAGGCCTGAGGAAGCCTGGAGAAACACTTCAGCAGACTGCAGTAAGGGAAACCGCTGAGGAAGTTGGTATTCACGTCACTCCAGCGGGATATGTGGGCAGCTACAGGACCCACGTAAGAGATCTCATTGTAGCAGCTTTTTTCAGCTTCGTGGATGAAGAGCCAAAGTTCTCTGTTGGAGAAGAGGTCGAAGAAGTTAACTGGGTAAAGGTTGATTGTCTGTCACCAACGACCACAGAGACAGGATATCCTGCATACAAGTACAATCGGGGCGTTATCTGGGGGCTGACATACCGGATACTGGGCGATTGCCTTGAAGAGTTTAATAAATAGCTTAATCATATGTGTTCATGATTTCCAGGGAAGAGGGAGACCTTGTATTTGTAAAGCTCCAGAGAGATGACAGCGTTGTGCAGTCCTTAGAGAAGTTATGCGAATTGCATTCGATAAAGAACGGGCTTGTGGTTTGGGGCATCGGAATGTTCAGTACCGCCGATTTTGGGTATTTCAACGGCAAGGAGTACATGCATAAGATCATTGAAAATCCGGGTGAGGTTGTATCGTTCCATGGAAGCATAGCGTCAAGTGATCCAAGGTTCCACCTGCATGCTTCGATCGCCTTGAAGGACCATGGAGTTGTTGGAGGTCACCTGTTCAATGCTGTCGTGTCACCGCTCATGGAAATCCAGGTTACAAGACTGCGTGGCATTAATCTGTCAAGGAAGCTGAATGAGAAGAGCGGCCTCAAGGAAATTGAGATTTCTTAGATCAACCGATCCATGATTTCATATATGTCTTATCTTCGATGCCCATTGCAGTCCTCGTAAGGAAGAGCGGATCGTATGCCTCGATCATAACGGCTACCTCGTCTGTGGATTTTGCGCCGATTGCAGCCTCAATCGCACCGGGCTGCGGCCCGTGGATTATTCCTCTCACATGCAGTGTGATTGAACCTTCCTCTATTCCCTTCCGGCTCATGAAACTGCCTGATGAATAGAAAAGAAACTCGTCCGTATCTATATTATTGTGGTAGTAAGAGATTGGTATGGATCGGGGATGGAAATCAAACAGTCTCGGAAGGAACGTGCCCACCATGAAACTTTTACCGGAGAATGTCTCGTGCACAGGGGGTGGCTGGTGAAGCTTTCCCACTATTGGCGCCATGTCCGAGATATTGATTGCATAGGGAAACAGGTAGCCATCCCATCCTTCGAGGTCATAGATTTCCCTGTCACGGTTCTCGATCAGGTAGGTATCGTCATAATCAACCATTACCTCCAGCTTGCCAGGCAGGAACGGCTTTGCATCCAGCTCGGGGTACCTGATGTCGCGTGTGTAGAAAGGAGTTCCTTCCCTTAGCTGCCCGTATCCGTTCCTGTACCGCACCGGGATATCTATCCTGTCCCTGCTTTCCATGAACAGCAGCTCCAGATCCCCGGTGCCGCTCATTGTCCATGTTGTGCCTTTCGGAATGTAGAGATAATCCCCTGTTTCAAGCTGCATAGTCCCAAAGACGGAGGAAAACGTTGCTTTACCCCTGTGCAGGAAGAAAAGCTGTTCAAAGAGTGCGTGCCTGAAATACCTCTTCATTTTTACTGACGGCTTGACAAGCCCTATGCGGATCCTGTCGTTATAGAAAAGATACCTCCTTCCTGATACAGGGTCACCTTCCCTGGCAAGCTTGGATGTTTTGAGATGCCTGTGGATCATCCTTTTCTCGCCGGATGGATCGAATTCCCTCTTCGTCTCCTCCCTGATGTCCAGTACCCTGGTTGGCTCGTTCCTGTGGTAGAGGAGAGAATAAAGGCCCTCAAAGCTTTCCTCCCCGAAGAGTTCTTCCCTCAACAGGTTCTTCCTGTCGTCATAAGTGTGCCTGTACCTTGGTACCTTTCCCTGTTTTACATAATAAACCATTTCATACCACCTTGTTCGTAAGCTTTCCTATCCTGCTGCTTTCAATAGTTACCTCGTCACCACGGTTAAGCCATGATACCCCACGGCTGCGCATCTCCAGTATGCAACCGTTGCCGAATGTTCCCGTCATGATTATGTCGCCGGGTCTTAGCGTTACCTCATCTGACGCCCTTTCTATAATCTGACCAAGGTCAAAATATATATCCTTCATGTTGCTGGATCCATAGGTCTTGCCATTCACTTTTCCAGAAAGATCAATATCGTACTTTCCCCTGGAAACCTTGAGGCTGGAAAGATCTCCTGCCGTGAGCATGAATGGGCCAAGCGACGTTGCAAAGTCCTTTCCCTTAGCTGGGCCAAGACCGATCCTTGTCTCAGCGCGCTGAACATCCCTGGCGCTCCAGTCGTTGGCAATTGTAACGCCTGCAATATAGTCCTCATAGGAATCGGCGGCTATGTTCCTCCCTTCTTTCCCGATTATGAATGCAAGCTCCATCTCATAATCCAGATCCGTTGTGTAGTGCGGATAGTGCATCTCCTGCCCGCTGCCTATAACGCTGTTGTGATTCGAGAAATAGAATACGGGAAAGTTATACCACTCCGGTGGGACGCTCTCGCCCCTGGTCTTCCTGGCATTCCTGACATGCTCCTCGAATGCGAAAAAGTCTCTTAATGACCTGACCTCTGGGACCGGTGGAAGATACCTATCCACAGGAGTCTGGATTAAAGCGTCTTCACCAGGATCTCTAAGATCTTCTTCTTGATGCCTCAGGATTGAGTAGAAGTTTTTTTCCAGGTTGGATTCCTTTAAACCAAGTATCCTGGATGCTGAATACGTGGAACCATTCTGATATACGATACACTCCCTGCCCTTATGAGCAGGAATAAAACCAACCAGCGGCAAACATTCGCCTCTTCAGAGGTTCCCTCTCTTTGCCTGCTCCCTTTCGATCGACTCAAACAGGGACTTGAAGTTTCCTTTCCCGAATGAAATTGCGCCCCTGCGCTGGATGATCTCATAAAACACTGTAGGCCGGTCGCCTATAGGCTTGCTGAATATCTGCAGCAGATAGCCGTATTCATCCCTGTCAACCAGTATATCCAGTTCCCTGAGCTTGTCAACATCCTCATGTATCTTCCCTACTCTCTCTTCGAGATCCTCATAATAAGCTGCAGGCGTTTTAAGGAATTCCACTCCTGATTTCTTGAGCCTGTTGACCGTATCTATAATGTTATCAGTCAGGAAAGCAATGTGCTGTACTCCCGGAGACTTGTAATAATCCAGATATTCCTGAATCTGGGATTTTTTTAATCCCCACGCGGGCTCGTTGATTGGAAACACTATCTTGCGATTGTTGTATTCGACTACCTTTGACTGCAGCGCGGAGTATTCGGTGCTGATATCCTTGTCGTCAAAGCTCATTAGCTGCTTGAAGCCAAGTCCCTTTATATAGTAGTTGACCCAGTCGTCCATCCTTTTCTCCTCGACGTTTCCCACTATATGGTCGATGAGCTTTATGCCCTTGGATTTTGTGTCGTCCTCGATTCCGACGAACCCGGGTGGAAGGTCGCTATCGTATTCCCCCAGGTCAACGAGCGAATGAACGGTTTCTCCAAACGTGGGTATCGAGCTCATCAGTATGGTTCCATTATCAGACTTTATTTTCTGCACTTTTGCAGGTTTTATCAATTTTCTCTCCTCAATGCTCCTGACCGTCTCATCCATGTCAGGCACAATGAAGGATATGTCCTTGACCCCATCTCCGTGAAGGTGAACATGCTTTCCGACAAAGTCGTCGGGTTCAAGAAAACTTGTGAATATGAATCTGGCACTGCCCTGCCCCAAAAGATAAGAAACCCTGTCACGGACCCCCGTCTCCGGCCCGGCGTAACCAAGCATACGGAAGCCGAGTGCCTTCTGGTGCATGAAAGCCCACTGTTTGGCTGAACCCACATAGAACTCAACTGTACCAACTTTCTCGAGAACAGGTCTTTCGGACATAGTTTTAAATGACTTTAATTTAGATAACACTTTCCATGCCTGATCTTTATCTTATTTGACCATTCTGTATGCATTGATGGATAGATTAAAAAATAGCAAGCAATGTCCAAGAATGGCAAAGGATCCGGATCCGATATACATGCAAATACTGTCGTTCAGGTTCAAGCACAGTGCACATATGCTCTCCAGGGAGAACAGGGCTGATCTTGTTATGCAGATCAATTCCACTCTGTCGGCTTTCAGGAAGAATTCTGTCTCTCTCAAGGTATATCGATCCATAAGATACGACGCCGACTACATGTTATGGTTCAGCACCCACTATCCTGACAACATAGCGGATCTTCTGTCGACTCTAAGGGAGAAAAGCAAGGGCTTCATCTCCTATGTGACAGGATTCCTTTCCATTTACAGCGAGTCACCTTACCTCAAGAAAGGTACCTCCCTGGAAGATACGCTCAACGAGAAGCCGGGAAAATACCTGGTCGCATATCCGATGTCAAAAACTAACGACTGGTACCAGATACCTTATGAGGAGAGGAAGAGCATCATGGCTGAACATATAGGCACCGCACTTTCCCATCCGGACAATAAGGGGATCAGATCATACACCACATACAGTTTCGGAATATCGGACTCGGAATTTGTCGTCATCTATGAGGTGGAGGATCTTGCAGGATGGTCAAGGGTCACCAACAGGCTAAGGGAGGTAAAGGCAAGGAAATGGATTGCTTCGGAAACACCAATTCTCGTCGGAACTTACAGCGAGAGAGTGGAACTAGGCAGCCCATCCTGAGGTGAACATGCCCATCTTTATAGTCAGGTATTCTGAAATAGGGCTTAAAGGGCCAAGGAAGAGATCGGAGATGGAGCGTAGGCTCATGAAGAACATTACTGCCGCACTCTCTGATTCTCCTGATATTAGAATATGGAGAGAGAGGGGCAGGATATTCCTGGAGGTGCCGGATACCATAAAACATTTTGTTTTCGAGGCTCTTGGAACAGTTTTCGGCATAAAGTCCTTCTCGGAATGCACAGTTGTCTCTTTCAGTACTGCAGACGATCTTATCAATGTGGCAAGAGGACATTTTGCCACTTTTACGGAATCCAGAAGGTTCGCCGTTCGTGCGACCAGGACCGGACATCATGATTTTACATCGATCGATATTGAACGCCGGCTGGGGGAAGCCCTCCTTCCCGGATCACTGGGCGTAGACCTGGAGAAACCGGATTTCACTGCGAGGCTTGACATCAGGGAAAGAAAGGCATATCTTTATGATTCAATTTTTAAGGGCGCAGGCGGATTCCCTCTTGGCACCCAGGGAAGGATGGTTTCGCTGGTCTCAGGCGGCATAGACTCGCCTGTGGCTGCATGGATGATGATGAAACGAGGTTGCATTCAGGACATAGTCTTTTGCTCGCTTGCACCTCCGATCGATACATTCGAGTTCCTGAACAGCGTTGAGCCGCTGATAAGCAGGTGGTCCCATGGATCTGATCTGACAATACACATATTCGATGGGAGCCCCATGATCGAAGCGATGGCGCATGGCAATGGATTCGTTCATGCAAATGTAGGTTTTAAGAAATTCCTTTATGAACTTGCAGGCATCGTGAACACAAGGATAGGCGGTTATGGGATCGTCACTGGTGAATCTGTGGGCCAGGTTTCGTCCCAGACAGCAGAAAATCTTTCAGCTCTCTCCATGGCAGTAAGAATCCCAATCTACAGGCCGCTGATAGGATTTGACAAGGAAGAAATTGTTGATCTCTCGAGGCGGATAGGGACATTCCCTGAAACGAGCCTTGGTGAATTCTGCTCCATTTTTTCGGGAAATCCATCGATCTCTATTAAGCCCGAGGATCTCCAGCAGGATGAAGTTCCTGAAAACCTAATGCATGAAATAGTTCAATCCGAAATAACTGTCAGGAAGGCAGATTTTGGAGCCTATCTGGAAAACATAAGGAAAAGCCTGATCCACGATGAATCCTCAATGGACGGTGCACTTATCGTCGATCTGAGGTCGGAGGAAAAGTACAGATCCTGGCATCCTGATGGATCAATCCATGTTCCTCTCGCCGAGGTTACGTCGCTACCGGATAAATACGGGAAAGACAGGACGTACCTTTTCTACTGCAGCAAAGGCCTTATGAGCGCCTATGCAGCATCAAGGCTGAGGTCAATGGGTATAAATACAGTATATACGGACGAGGGAAAATTGAAGAAAATGATTGCAGAGAAAAAAACGTCGATAATGAATAAATGATTAAATTGTAAAATTTTAAAAAATTATAAAAATAAATAAAATTACTGTTTTGTCTTTCTCATCCTGACTGCTACTGCCGAGAGTATTGCAATTACTGCAATTACAGCGCCAAGGACCACAAGATCCATGTTCTGTGAGAGGACACCGAGCGGGCTGGTTGTTGCACTGCCGGAATATATCTCAACAGTGTGATTGGAGAAGTGTGGCACATGCAGTATTATCAGCGATCCACCGGAAACCTTCATAATTGCAAAAGATGCGTCAATGGTGCTGGTTGCATTTAAGACGCCGTTTACAGTTGTCAGTGACACTACCTGTCCATCGAACGAAAGGTGTATTGAGGATCCATTCGATATGACGGTATTTGAGACGTATATGAGGACGTTCGTGCCTTCATGGTGCCCTGCAGCAGCTGAAACATTCAGTACAACCTTTCCGTTTGACACTGATGTCACGACCGTCTTTACAGTTGTATTGAATGTTATCGAGACGTTGACGCTTGCAGAGGAGCTACCTGATATCGATATTTCTGCAGCAATCCTGCCGTTGTCGATTGCCTTCTGGATCAAAGAGTCTAGTGTGAAGTTCTTTCCCTGCAGTCCTGGAGGTGCGACGAACGAAGCCTGTGCCAGTCCTGTTGAGTTTATAGTTATTGTACTGTTTGAGACATTGACCGTTGCGTTATGTATGAGCAGATATGCCCTTATTCCATTTCCATGGATAAGTATTGCATGAACTCCTGCCTCAACATTGCCGTTAAGATCAAGTGCCTCGTTATCTGTCGCGGTAACATTAGCTGCAACATCTGCATTCATGCTCATGTCAGTTCCTAGCGTCGTTACTTTAGTTGCATTCAGCCCCGGTGCTAGTGTTAAGTGAAGAGTACCATTGTCAAGCATGAAGTTGCTCTCTATAGCAGGATTGTCATGCACCGCAAGTACTGTTGTGTTGTTTCCATATACAAAGAGGCTGCCCAGGAATATTGGCGTGCTTTTTGGCATTGACGGGAACTGGGACTGTGCAAACAGTGTGCCGTTTCCAGTCACATAGACAGTGTTGAAGATTGTCTGGTTAATGCTGTTCTCCTTGAATGATGATATGACCCCGGTGGATGCGTTGAGGTTGAAGCTTGCATACTTTCCAGAGACGTTTCCAGTTGTGCTGTTATAAGTGAAGCTGTTTTCCTTCACATACTTGTAATGTTCCACACTGCTAACAAGTCCACCGAATGAGATAATTCCTGTGAGCAGGTATCCTGAGGGGGAGTGGAATGATATTGTGGAACTGGTATTCACCGATTGGCCGTTTGAGAACAAGTAGAACTCTGTTTCGTTGTAGATGAATGAATAAACAGTGCTGTTTAAGCCTGTTGCATATCCTAGATTCATGCCCATGTTTTCCATTGTGTCCTGCATCTGCGTGTTAAGATCCAGCTTTACCATCGATAGAGTTCCTTTAGGATTCATGGTATAATTCTGGTATGAACCCATATTGTCCGAGAGCATCAGGAAGACATTTTCCTGGCCGTTCTTCAGAATTGTCGCATTATCTAGCTTTATAGCATACTGTCCAAAGGCGAAGCCAATTGGTGTATTGCTTCCAGCTGATGCAGTTACATGCGAAGCCAATAGCAGAGGCCCATTTTCGCTTTGATATGAAAGGTCTGTCAGGGTGCTCGTAGTGGCATTAGCCGAGAACACGTAGTTTCCCGAGCTCATCGTAGATGCCCCTACAGTATCCCCGAAAACCGTCCCGCCAGCCGCGATGAGCAGGAGGGGAATTATAGCCATAGATAGTATGACTTTATAATTCATGCTTGGCTCATTTCAAAGTATATATATCGATGTATTGGTGCAATATTGTACCAATAATCAGCCTTCAAAGTTTGTCTCGCTAACAAAGTTTTTCCTGAATTCTGCTGCATATTTCTTCGCTTTCGCAACCGCTTCTTCAGGTTCGGCGCATCTGATGAAGTGGCCATTCTGGTGACCGACGTTCTCATAGACCACATCTCCAAGTGCAAGAACCGTCCTGCCTGATGAAAGCGCAAAATAGAGTTCACTCATCGTTCCGCTGGCTCCATCTATCGCAATCACGACCTCTCCACCGCGGATCACGAGAAAATTCCTGGCGAATCCAATTCCTGTGGGTATCTTGATCGTTAGGAAATCGTTTCCCTGCTTCACTGTCTCACCGGGAAGCAAGCCTACCGATATGCCGCCCTCTTCACCCGCTCCCTTGGCTACTGCCTCCATTACTCCTGTCAGGCCACCGCATATCACAATTGCCTTTTCCCTTGCAAGCAGTTTTCCTGTCTCATATGCCATTTCATAATGCTTCCGGTCGGGATGGCTCCCGCCGATAACAGAAACGTTGAACACTTCTCCCTCATGTCAGCAGGCAATATAGATTCTTACCGCTTTTTTGTCGCAAATTTGGCTGATTAAAGAATTATTAACGAATAATGCTTACACCAGAAGCAAAAACCATGATTCAGAGCAAGGTCGACCAGTTGAAGCCATCCGAGGTCCAGATGATGATAGATGAAAGCCCTGACTCGGTAGCCATCATCGACGTCAGGGAGCCTTGGGAGTATGCAAGCGATACCGGGCATGTAATAGGCTCACGACTGATACCGATGAACGAAATCCCGGAGAATCTTGAAGAGCTGAAAGAACTCAGTGCAAGCAGGAAACTTGGCATAATATGCAACAGCGGCCAGAGAAGTTACTATACTGCAGCATTCCTCAAGCAGAACGGAATCACCAATGTCTTCAATATCGATGGCGGCATCATAAAGTGGATTCTTTCGGGTCTTGAGGTTGAATATGGATCAGGAACGGATGGAAAATAAATTTATAATCAATTTTAGCCAGATAGCAACTAACAACCGCCGAAAGGCTGCGCTTGGTTATCTTTCACGCGCAATGCATGATCTCGATCCAGTGGTTGTTATAAAGCGCCACCGAAGCCAGATTCTGTCCTCTCTTGGTAGTGACGGGAAAGCCACCGTTCTTGGCTTTGGCAAAGCCGCAGTCAAGATGTGCTCCGGAATTCAAAGCATTCTTGGGGATCGGATTTCAGCAGGCGCAGTAATCATACCTGAAGATGATGTCGCCACTGCCGATCTGGCTAACGTTGAGATTCTCCACGGCACTCACCCTTATGCCACTGCCTTGAGCGAGGTTTCTTCGAGGCGCCTGGTCGATATAGCAGAACATTCTCCCGATGAACATATCATATTCCTCATATCAGGAGGCGGTTCCGCAATATTTGAGATACCTGCGGAACCTTTCAAGATAGAGCAGATCAGTGCAGTGGGAAAATGCATGATGAACAATGGAGCGGACATAAATGAGCTGAATTGCGTCAGGTTTGCGATGTCTGATGTCAAAGGCGGAAAACTTGCCACCAGGCTGAAAGGCCGGAAGATTCTAGCCCTGTACGTATCTGATGTGCCTTATGATGATCTTTCTTACATAGCCTCTGGACCCCTGATCAGTGGTCCTGGAAGCTGTGATCCAATGTCGGTTATTAGTAAGACAGGATGCTCTGAGATTCTGGGAGACGCCGTAAAGCTATCCTACAAACCGCCAGCACCCGCGGCAGATCTGAGTAACCTGCTTATCCTGAGGAACTATGACTTCGTATCCTTGATCGCAGGAATGCTGAGATCGGAACGCGAAGAGGTGGTTGATCTTGGATCTAATATGAGCGGAGACGTGGTGGATTTTGTGCAGCAGCTCGTGGGAATGGTGAGAAGCATGGGGGCTATCAGGAACCGCGGTTTCTGGTTTGTCGGAGGTGGAGAAACTACTGTCAGGGTCCATGGAAAGGGAAAGGGCGGCAGGAGCCAGGCGGCAGCTTTGCACTTTCTCCTGAATATGAAAGACGAAGAGGATTTTCTGTTCATCGCAGCAGGAACAGATGGGATTGACGGCCAGAGCCCCGCCATGGGAGCAATAGTGGACAGTGAGACAAAATCGATTGTCAGCAGTGAAAGTATCATGGAGTATCTGAAAAATGATGATAGTTACACGCTTCTTTCAACGATCGGATCGGCGATCTTGACCGGTAGGACTGGAAATAACGTATCCGACATATTTTTTGGCTATTATTCGCGGAAAAGGAAAAAAGAGGTGGATTGAAGTGAGAATAGTTCTCTTCAGGGATGCAATTGGCATTCTTGACAATGCCTCCATGGTCCTTACGCTCAAAGGCGAAAGCTACAGGCTGAGCGCCAATGCATCGGTAAGCTATGGAGATACAATAAGGATCAATGGAAAAGAGGGGATAGTAACCGAGTTCAATCCTTCCCTGTATTCGCCTGCGGTAAGCAAGACCACGCAGACAATCAAACCGGCCGACTACTCCTACATGATTGCCATGTCAGGCATAAGATCCGGAAGCACAGTCCTTGAATCAGGCGTAGGCAGCGGACAGCTGAGCATTGCCATCCTCTGGATTATCGGCAGGGAAGGCAGGCTTGTGAGCGTGGATACGAGTGAGAAGAATATCGATGCAAGCAGGAACAATATAAAGAAGTTTCTCGGCACTGAGAACTGGTCCCCGGTTGTAGGTGACATAAGATCTTATTCTACGGATGAGACTTTTGACTCTGTTTTTCTCGATATACCGGACCCGTGGAACTGCGCCCAGTCGCTGAAAGGAATCATGAAGCCCAGATCCTCCATGGTGACATATTCGCCTAACTTCAACCAGACCGAGAAGACCGTTCTGGCAATGGAGAGCAACGGGTTCTATCATGTTGAGACATGCGAGATCCTGAAGCGTGATCTTCTTGTGAGGGAGGGGCGGACAAGGCCCTCCAGCGAGATGCTTTCACACACGGCATTCCTCAGTATTTTCTATAAGAGATCCGGTTTTTCATTTACAGCCGGGAAAGTTTAGTCTCCACCGGAGAAGAGCCGCTTCCAGATCTTCTCCTGGCCGGCGGAATGAACACAAGAAACATGAATGCGAGTGAGACGATTCCTATTACATTCCACGCTGCAAAAAATCCTGCGGAACTGCTTACGATGCTGAAAATTGAGGGCCAGATAGAGCCTGGTATCTCCTGGGCTGCGTTTACCACCGATAGGGACGAGGTTGTCTGTGCCTTCTCCTTCATTGATCTTGTTATTATTATATAGATGGCGGAGAATCCTTGCACTGTGACAGCTCCCAGAATGCTGACGATTGCATATATCGCATAGATGTTGGTGAAGAACGCAAGCGCGATCATCAGGATTGATGTTAGCGTGGTTGTGAGGATGAAGAAGACCTTCACGTTCCTGAATTTTCCTATCATCAGGCCGCCGATAATACCGCCTACGAATCCAAAAACCAGGAAGAGTGTGCCGGATATTGAAGCCAGGCCACTTGATATGCCAAGCGCCCTCTCCATGTAGTATACGACAATCTGCGCAGCCACGTTCTCTGAGATTACGCTTGCGGTTCCTGCAATTGCATATATCCACAATCCTCGATTCAGAAGAACGCTGATCAGGTTTCTTGTTGGCGTGAGCTGTATCTTTTCCTCGTCCACTTCCCTGAGGGCAATAAAATAAACTATGGCCGCTGCAATCGTTATTAATCCTGCCACGAGGAAGCCAGTCCTGAAGTTGTAGAGCCTGTCGATTACCTCCCATCCAGCAATACCGACGCCTGCACCAAGATTGAATGAGCCGTTGAAGAAGTTAACATGAAAATTGTATGTGCTGTCGGAGGTTGCTGATCTCAGGGTACCTATCGCAGGCGAAAAGAACATCGCAGAGAAAATTCCTGCAAAAAAACGTGTACCGGCAAGGACGGAATATGTCGGCGATGCCGCCGATACCAGCGATGCAATTCCCAGGCCAAGTATCCCAATGGTTGCGGTGTTCCTGTTTCCAATCTTTGTTGATATGTACCCTGCAGGAATCTGGAATATTCCCACGCCGATGTAGAAGACTGTCAGGAGAAGCCCCAGCTGAACCTGCGTAAGCGAAAACGCTTTCTGCACGTAGATGAGCCCCGGAGAGATGTCGTACCAGTTCATCGCGTAAATGGCACGGGTGGTATGTATAACCGAGGGCTTTACATTCATCTGGAGCGTGATTTAAATCACGATAAAAAGACTATCTCGTCTGATCCCGTCGTGCAAATGGCAGGAGACCGGCTATGTTTGGCTCGTGCCTCCAGCGATCCGTCGTTCTGTTTTACTCTTCATTATCCGACAGGAGATTACTTCCTGATCTCAGATATCCTGATCAACGGTACCAGTGAGATATTATTCTGTGCAAGGGCTTCCATGGCTCCTTCCTCCCGATCGACAACGCATATTACCCTTTCTGGTTTCAGGCCGGCATCTGCAAGCATTTTTGCAGCCCTAAGCACAGAGCCGCCTGTCGTAACAACATCCTCGATGATGTCAACTGTGCTCCCCGGGGGTGTCTTGCCTATGAGAAGGGATTTAGTTCCATGCTCCCTCTCTTTTCTTATGATAATGTATGGCTTGTGCACCAGCATTGATACAGCAACAAGGAGAGGTACCGCACCTAGCTCGACTCCCGCGACAATATCAGATTGGACCTTCTCGGCAAGGAGCTCAGCAGTTTCCCTCAGGAGATCCGGTGCTGTCATGCACTCCTTTATGTCCACGTAGAAATTTGACTGCTTTCCTGATGTCAGCGTAAATGTTCCGTACTTGATTGCTCCTTTTTCAACAAGCTCGTCTCGAAGCATAGTCATTGATAGAATATTCAGCTTTAATCCTTGCCTTGATATGTCCGACAATATTTGAGCGCTTTAGATGCTCAACAATAGGGAAATGCGTCCTATTTGCCAGAACAAAGTATATATATTACCTTAGTAATAGTGTCAGACGTATGGATGACACAATAAATGTAGAATTGAGTGAACCGGTCAAGAATTATGATCTTGCCGGGTTTGAGGACGATGATGGTTACGAAGCGCCCGAAGATGAGCAGATAAGGCGTGCTGCCCATCTGAAAAAGGTTAGGATAAGGATAGTCGGCTGTGGTGGCGGCGGATCCAATACCGTCACCAGGCTCGTGCAGTCCGGCCTGAAGGGAGCAGATCTTCTTGCCATAAATACGGATGCAAATCACCTCAGGATAACGAAATCCCAGGCCAAGCTCCTCATAGGAAAGGTCAGGACGAAGGGAAAAGGATCTGGCGGCCTGCCGCAGATTGGCGAGGAGGCAGCTGTCGAAAGCGTTGCAGATCTGAGGAACCTGCTCAAGGGGAGCGACATAGTTTTTGTCACATGCGGCCTTGGTGGCGGGACCGGCACCGGTTCGGCGCCTGTAGTTGCTAAGCTGGCAAAGGAGGCAAATGCGATGGTTATCTCCATAGTGACGCTCCCATTCAACGGTGAGGGAAAGGTCAGGATGGCAAATGCTATGGTTGGGCTTAGCAAGCTTCTGCCGCACTCCGACACGCTCATAACCATACCGAATGACAAGCTGATAGCAGAGACACCAAACAGGTTCCTTGAAGGGTCCTTCAACTACGCAGATTCTGTGCTTACAGAAACGATGAAGGGATTGACGGAAATGATAAGGAAAACCGGCCTGATAAACATCGATTACGCCGATATCAAGACGACAATGAAATCTGGCGGTGTCGCAATAGTGGGCATAGGCGATTCGGTAAAGGATGGGGATAAGGTTGAGAGTGCCGTCTCAAACGCATTACGGTTCCCCCTAATTGAAGCAGACATCAGCCAGGTGAGAGGATGCGTCATGCGTGTTATCGGTGGATCTGACATGACGTTGAAGGAAGTACAGGCTGCGATGAAGGAAGTGCAGAAGAGAATCAACCCAGATGCCACAATATTCTGGGGAACAAGTATCGACAGGACCATGAACGGAAAGATGAGGATACTTGTACTGCTTACTGGCGTCAAATCACCGTACACAATTGCTGACAGATCAGATCTGATATCCCTTGGGAAGCGCCTCGGAATGGCTGAGGAGGATATTGGAATAGAAGCTATTTCCTGAACAAACACATTATTAAACACTTTTATTTTCCCCATGATCTGATGAGTGGGAGCAGGATAATTTTAGCCCTTGACGTTCCAGAAAGGGAAAGGGCGCTTGAAATTGCAAAGGCCGTTTCCCCCTATATTTCTTATATCAAGATCAACTGGCCACTGGTTCTTGGTGCAGGTGCCGATATAATAAGGGATCTTGGAAAGATCAGGCCGGTTATCTGCGACCTCAAGCTCGCAGATATTCCAAACACCTTGAGGCTTATTGCGGATGAGATATCAAAAAGATCGCCGTTTGGGGTGATAGCCCATGCATTCGTCGGTTCAGATTGCCTCAAGGAGCTTGTTGCCCATTCTTCTAAAATGAAGGTTTTTGCCGTTGTGGCTATGTCTCATCCCGGATCCAGCGAGATAATGGACTCGCAGATGGACAGACTTATCGACATTGCAAGGCTATCGGGGGTGTATGGGGTTGTCGCACCTGCTAACAAGCCTGGTCTCCTTTCCCATGTAAGGAAAATGCTGCCAAAAACTGTTATAATATCGCCAGGTTCTGGAGCACAGGGCGGCGATCCTCTTGAGGGTATCAGGGCAGGAGCAGATTTTGTTATAGTCGGCCGATCCCTGTACGGTGCCGCGGATCCAAGAGAGGCGGCACGGCAGCTTCTGTCAGTGACAGGTTCAATATAGCAGGAAAGCCAAGTTCCTGACACTTTTTTTTGGATCAGCGAGACATAGACTTCCCGGAGTAGCGTGGAAATAGTGCGAAAGATATTTATTTAGTTCTTCAATTGAGGGTGGCTTTTAAACGAAGTGTGATCATGACCGAGCTTTTAGATGAGTTTGAAGAGAAGCGCGAGGCTCTGCGAAATATTGTGGAAGAACACCTGAAGAACAGGGATAAGTTATCAGAGGAGTCTCAGAAATACGCTTCCGAAAGAGATGTGCTTAATTCAAAGGTCAGGGAACTTCGTGACAGGGCAAAAGAAAAGATAGCGGAAAAGAGCCAGCTCATTGAACAGGTCCAGAAACTCAGGGCGGAAAAGGAAGAGTATTTTGCAAGGTACCAGGACCTGAGAAAGGAATACAGGAAACTCAGGGGGGAAGTTCCTGTCAAGGATATTGACATTAGGGACATCAAGGCACGTGAGAGAGAGCTTCAGAGACTGGAAACAAAGCAGCAGACAACCCAGCTGACCAAGACTGAAGAACAGAAAGTGGTTTCGGACATCAGGAAATTGACCAACGAGATCAAGAAGATGAAGAAGTCCTTTGAGGAAACCATCGGCCAGAATGACAGCATCAAGGACATCACAGAGAAGATGAAGAAGGAAAAAGACGAGGGTGAGGCCATGAAGAAGCAGGTTGAAGAGGTCTCACAGCAGATTTCGGCACTCAGCGAGGAGATAAACACACTGCTTCAGGAACTTGATGAGACGAGGAGAAAAGCCGACGAGATGCATGAATCATTCATCAAATACAACCAGGAAGCCGAGAAGGAGCATATTGAGTTCATCAAGGCAAAGAACGATCTAAGGGATATGGAGAAAGCCATATTTTCCATAAGAACGAAGAACAGGACAACAAAGAAGAAGGAAAAGGAAACGGAACTGCAGAAGATGGCGGAGGAGCTATTCGAGAAATTCAAGAACGGCGAGCAGCTCACGACCGAGGATCTTCTGATATTGCAGAAAGCCGGCCTGCTTTAATTATTATTAGATTTCAAGATCCGCTGTCTCTGAGTGCAGCGCAACGTTGAATATTTTAGATCCCTTGTGTATAGTGAGCCTCTGCGACAGCACGCTGTCTTCTATTTCACAATCCTCTGAGATCGTATCGTTGTTCATTATGACGGATCTCTCTATTCTTGATCCATCTTCTATCCTTGTTGCATCCATGATAACTGAGTCGACAATGCGCACATTGTCCCCTATCTTGACATCGTTGTATATCGCTGATCCGGATATGGAAGATCCTTTGCCTATTGATACGGATTCTCCGATATATGAGGGACCACTTATCCTGACATCTTTCCCAATTTTTGGAGTCTCCCTGCATATCAGTTTACCTGTCGAATTTTGTACTTTGTTCAGGGATCCATAATGCTCTATCATCATCTTGTTTGCCTCGATCAGGTCTCTGGGGCGTCCAGTGTCAAGCCATGATCCGCTGCCGACCACGGCGTTTATCTTCTCTCCCTTCCTAATCAGGGCCGGAAAGAGCTGTTTTGCAAAGTCGTATGGCTCTCCTGCCGGGATCTCGGCCAGTATTTCAGGCTCAATAATGTATAGCCCCGTGTTTATGAGGTTGCTGAACGCCTTTCCGGGCTGCGGCTTCTCCAGGAACCTCACAATCGCGCCATCCTTGACTTCGGCAATGCCGAATTGTGAAGGATCGTCGACCTCTGTCAGGACTATGGTTATCTTTGCACGCGACTTCCTGTGCGACTCCAGGATCCCAGCTATATCAAAGTCCTGAAGTATATCGCCGCTTCCCACGATGAACGTCCCGTCAATGAAGTTCTCCGTCAGCTTGACTCCACCAGCTGTCCCCGCAGGTTCCCTTTCAACCGAGAAAAGAACATTCTGGTCCGGGTGTTTTGATTCCAGCACTCCACTTATCAGCGAATGGAACTTGTATCCTGTCGTTATGATCAGATCCTTCACGCCTGAACGGTAGAATGAGTCCATAAGGTAATTTATGCATGGCCTCCCTGCAATGGGGATTAACGGTTTCGGGATTGAATATGTAATCGGCCTGAGCCTTGTTCCCATTCCGCCTGCCATTATTATTCCTTTGAGCGTCATGCTGCATCACTTATCCGGGCATCGGGTGAGTGCGTTGTCTCGTTTGTGCTGGACATATGCGATTGAATTGTTTTTGCTCTAATTAAAGTTCTTGCGCTTATCATGCCCTCCCCTTTCCTGTATCAGGTTTCCGGGGATACCCTTATAACGTTTAATCAAACTCCGCTGATCAAGCAGGCCCGGTGCACAATATTTAATATCAGCCTGTTGTAGAAGCAGTGTCCAGAGCCATTTACTCATTTTTAAAATGAAGAAAAAATGATTTTTTCCATGCATCGTTTAAGCACCTGTGCACGGAAATATAAGGTATTCCAGGCTGGAGAAGTTCGATCCTGCTGAGGTACATGAATTCATGAACTGGGCTTCCGGCAGATATGCAAGAGCCCACCTCCTTATCTCTGACGGGATAATATTCAACGTCCGGTCACTCTCGGGCTTCGATCTTGAGATAGCCATACAGAGGGTATTGAATCCCCACCAGCTCCAGAATATCCTGATATCCGGGGACAGTGATCCATATTTCATAACTGTGATGTCGGATGTCGCATCTTCCTGGTCTCTGGAAATAGCCGAGAGCATCTATGAGGTCATGAGGATGAAGGCTTACAGCCTGGGCTGCTACATATTTTTCTTTGTTTTCGGGAAGCCATGGATCTATGAGTACATGTTCACCGGATACCCGCGCACTCCGGTATCAGATTTTGAGGGATAAGAATGGGGAGAACAACGCCAACAGCCAGGCAGTCCATAGATAGGATTGCAGAATCGATAGAGAAGATGTGCAGCCTGATGAATTCCACGGATGCCAGGATAACACGCGATCTTCTTGCAAAGGGCAGGAAGCGCTCCGCTGAGATATCTTTTTCAGCCATTGATCCCGAAACAGGATTCATTCTTGCACTTCTGCTTGAGATTGAGAAGGAGATATTGTCAATCAGGGAAAGGACATGATCCGATGGAGCCTGTACTGATCAATGGCACTGGAACCGACAATGTGGCGCTGTGGTATTATTCCAACGGAAGGATCGGGAAAAAGGTGTACAGGAACCCGTCATGGATATTCGTTGAAGGTGACGGCTATGATCTGGATCGCCTTGAACGGGATCTCGAAGAGACAAAGTTCCACTTTGACAGGAGTACGGGTAAAACAATATTCGGAGAAATAGAAGGCATCAGGATCTACTCCCGGCCTTCGGCTATAGGGTTCCTCCGCCAGGCTGTGGAGTCTGTCGGCTTGAACAGGAAATTCAAGATATATAATGCAGATCTCAACCCGGTCCTGAGGTATATATCACAGCGTGGCCTCCAATTTTTCAGGCTTGATCAGTATACGGACAGGGACGTTGAGATACCATCGGTTAAGATAATCCCGAAAGTCGCAGCGGGCAGACCCGTATCTGTATTGCTGGATGACGTGCCCTATTCCATGCTTGATAGGTCTTTCTACATGGATGCTGCCCAGGCAATAAAAGAGAGCACTATAATTGTATATGACAACACAATGAATTCTTTCACCGGCATAGTGGAAAAGATCATAGATCTCGGATACGATCTCTCTGTCCACGTGAACCCTGGAAGCACGTTCCAGTCATACGGGAGGATACACCACAAGAACACTTCCGTCCAGATCTACGGTAAAATGTGCATAAACGCAGATTCTTTCATATACTCCGAGGCTGGGCTTGACGGGCTTTTCCAGGTATCCAGGATATCTTCACTGCCGCTGGAAACTGCGTCTTCGGTCACTCCTGGAACTGCGGTATCAGCGCTGGAAATGTCAAGGGCTGTGAGATACGGGTATCTGGTGACAGCATACAAGGACGACCACGAGGGAGAAAAGAGCCCTGAGGAACTTATCTCCACGGATAGAGGTGGGCTGGTCCTGGATCCTGAGCCGGGATTATATGACGATGTGTATGAGATAGACTTTTCATCCATGTATCCGAGCATTATTGTCAGGTACAATCTATCACCCGAGACGGTCATGCGATCCGGAACGATAGCAGTGCCTGAAACGCCATACTTCATCTCTACCGGGAAAAGGGGCTTTCTGTCCGCAGCACTTGAGGAGCTTCTTGAGACAAGGCTCAGGTACAAGGCAATCAAGACCATGGATCCACTCTATGCCAACAGAGATATAGCACTTAAATGGCTTCTGCTGACATCGTTCGGATACACAGGATACAAGAACGCAAAGTTCGGTAAGATAGAGGTGCATGAAGCAATAACGGCACTTGGCAGATGGATTCTCTCAACAGCCATCAGGCTTGCAAGGGAGATGGGCTTTACCGTCATACATGGAATAGTCGATTCTTTATGGATAAGGGGCAATGGCGATATCTCAGCGCTTATAGAGAGGATAAAGCAGGTTACGAGAATAGACATAGTTGTGGATGGGCATTACAGGTGGATCGCATTTCTTCCTTCAAGGAAGGGCATCGGATCTCCGAATAGTTACATAGGGCTCAGGATGGACGGCACCTACAAGCTGCGTGGAATAAGCGCGAGGAGATCAGATGTGCCCACGGTTGTGAAAAAGATGCAGGTGGAGTGTCTTGAGATCCTCAAGAATTGTATTTCATCGAAGGATATTGTGGCATGTTCCAGGGATCTTTATGCAATCAAGGCGAGATACATGGCTGAAATACAATCTTATCCAAGGGAAGACCTCCTTGTGAAATACAGGATAACAAGGCACCCAGAGGAATATGTTTCCGGCACCATGCAAAAGGGGATCGCCATGTCGCTGCACAGGAGAGGAATGGAAGTTAACCCTGGCGAGAGTGTTGAAGTCCTGGTCACAGGAGCTGAGTTCCATGTCGCCGACATAGATGGGGGAGGGCTGGCAGATCGCAGGTTCTACGGGAAGCTGGTTGGAAGGGCATTTGAGTGCTTTGAATACATGCTGTCGGAATCGGCTAAAATATCAAGGAAAGGTGAAGAACTGCAATTGTTCTAGTGCGTGGGTTCAAGAACAAATATCTGGAACCTGGCCAAAGGAATGATGCTTAAGGAAGCCGGGCAAGAATGCTTTCAATCTTTTCAGAAAGTGCATCTAGCGGAACATCGTTGATCATCAGGACCTTCTCGACGCCTTTCCTGTCCCCCCTTCCCTCAAGCCTGCTTTCGAGAAGCCCGTATGTTTCAAGCCTGCTGGCCACCCTGTAGAATTTCTGCCTGTCCATGGGCTGCATGCCGTAGCTCTCGGCCAGAACAGCATATCTCGCCATGACGTTAGACAGGGTTGCATAGAGGCCATCCTTGAGACAGAACGCTGTAGAGAGGAGAAGGACAAGATCCTCCTGCTCCAGTCCATTGAGCTTGCTTTCCGTAAAATATGGGTTTATCATTGCCCTTGCAGCGCGTATGTCGTCGGGCGATATCGACTCCGACTGGTCATGCTTCGCTATATATGCCGCCTTCTGGAGCAACTCAATGGCGACTCTTGCGCTTCCGAGCTGGGCAGCAATGTCCGCTATCATTGTGATAATCTGATCATCATAGGTAGCAGGGTAAAGGCCGCTTCCAGCCCTGTCCTCAATTATCATGTAAAGTTCATCCTTTGTGTACCGACTGAACTTTATCGGAACATACGAGGAGACGGATCTTGTCCTCTTTTTCCTGAAAATGATGTATGGATCGTCCAGCGAAATCAGGATAGACGACAGTCGGAGAGAGTAGATCTCTGAAGCCCTCATTATGCTGTAAAGCCCTGCCTGATCCTCCCTCATCAGGTTCGTGGACTCGTCTATTATCAGCAGGATCCCTTTCCCGCGTCTTTCCTGTATCTTCGAGATTGAGCGCAGCAGGTCAGATATCGTATAGGTGGAGAACTGATCCAGCCTAGTGAATGTTGATACGACCTCTCTCAGGAGAGCAGTGAGTGAGGGAAACGAGAGCGCATTCATGTAGACGCAATCCAGATCCGCAGTGGTCCTGGATATGTGCTTTGCGGTGGTCGTCTTTCCCGTCCCGGGTTCGCCATAAAGAATAACTGTCCCTGAAATGCCTCCCAGCAAGGGTTCTATAAGTGCAGTTCTGATCTTTGAGATCTCGTTTTCCCTGAATAGAAGCTTATCAGGAACAAATGAGAGATTGAGATATTTCTCGTCCTTTATGATTGGCATTTGATGGTTTAGGCCTTATATGCTCCCGCCAGATTGGTTATTTCCTTTCTTCCGTCCACGGAATATCTCTTTACCTTCTCGATGTCAACACCGGCCTTCAACGCGACGCGCTCTATCCATTTCATCATAAGGAGGCCGCCACCGGAAATAAGAGATCCAGTACCTGCCCGTGCGAAGAAGTTCCCGTTCGTGTTCCTGAAGCCATCCCTGGCAGCCATCTTAGCAAGGTGCCTGTAGGATGCATAATAAACAGCAAGCTGGTCAACGGTAAGCACATTCCTGTTAAGGCTGTGTGACTTGATCCTTCCAAGGGGAACGTTAAGCAGAGGAGTAATCGTGAACTCGAAGGGCCTGCCCTCAGAGTATGAGTTGCTCAGAACGTTTATCATGGATATTGTCTCCCATAGGTCCTCGACGGTTTCTCCCTCCTGGCCCACCTGTATTGTGAAGGCGGGACGCCAGTAGTATTTTGTTTCATTGTATACACCCTGCCACACTATTTCCGCAAAAGAGCCGTCAGGGCCTATCTTGAGAGGAAGTGTCTTGTTTGGCATGTGCATCTTTGCAAGTTTATCGCTTCCGGTTTCAACGCCGGTCTGGACACCGATCCAGTTCGACGGGCCGGCTTTCAGTATGGTTGAAAGTTTCTTGATCAAGTCAGGGTAACCGGCGGGGATGGAAATCCTGCCATGAGTAGGGTTTGCTGTCTTGAGACCCTTCACAGACATTACAGCTTCCATTAGTTCAGTAAGCGCTTCTTCATTCGGTTCATAAAGATTGCCATGCTTGTAGGCAAAAATCTCGTCGGAATGAAGCCATGCATTGTCCTGTCCGGCGGCGGTATTGATCGCAATCTCCTTGGCTACAGATTGAGGAGAATAGTACCTGAGAGGCCTTAATGTGACTTCGCAGAAATCACACCCTATACCGCAACCGCGCATGACCTCAGTCATGCCCTTCATTGATGGTGCGTTTATTAGTGGAATGTCTTCCAGTCGTGGATATGCAGAGATTGTCAGTCCTCTAGCCAGATAGTGCTCATCCTTCTTTATGACCTTCCTGAATTTTTCGTCGTATGACATGTAGCCGCGGTAAAAAATCTGTTCATCTATGTTATTATCTGTAATTTCACGGAAAAGCTCAGGAGCGACGTCGTCCATTTCACCCTGCACAACGTAGTCTATACCCATTTTCTGGAGTTCCTCAGGCAGCACGGTGAACTCCCACACGCCCGGTCCACCGACAACGAGCTTTGCCTTCTTGCCCCTTCTGAGAGCATTCACCTTATTTATCAGGACATCCCACTCTTCGCGGACCCATGGCCTCATGTCCCCGCCGAACAGGACGTAGTAGGACATTGTCGTCGGGCCTATTCCCAATGGGTCCATTGTCGAAATACCTATAATCTCTGTATCATCCTTGATGAATTGATCCAAGTGGTCTTCATGAGCAACTGCGATATCCTTCGCCTCATATTTCCTTAGCAGGCTGGCCTGCAGCTTTCTTATGGCATATGGGGCGAACTTGGCCTGGCCATCCGGAAGTGCCGGCAGTCCGGGTCCCTTCAGGAACCTGTAGACAGACCCGGGGATAGCCCGTGATGGTGCGCAGGGAAGAAAGTCAAGTAAAGGAAAGTCACGGTAATTTGAACTTAGGGTCAAATCCGATATAAGTACAAATTTAGTCATTTGAGATTCCCTTTACAATATGAGAGTGATTTATAAGTTTTTTCCCGTTTTCAAGGAAAATACGATACTCGAAGGAGGATATTTAATATACTTCAAAGCAAAAGTATTATCCACGCGATGATAAGCGCAACCCCTGCTCCAAGAACAAAGTGCCCAAGAAATACCAACCCAAGAATTATCGATATTATACCAAAGACGAGTGAGTAGTCCCTTGCAGCAGACTTTATTCCCTTCAGCCTGCTGAAAATCATTGTATATGTCCCTGCGAGTAAAATAAAGGTCAGGATGATGGCAAGAATAGTGACGAGTTCGCCGACCACAAACGAACCAAAACCGCTCAGGGAGCTGAATGCTCCGCTTCCAGGGGAAAAGAGTTCTATTATCTCGAGAATTAGCGCAATGACAAACAGAATAAGGGCGATAGCAACGAACACCTTTGTAATAAGAACCTTGTCTCCCCTTGACATACTCTAATATGCGCTTTGAGATAATAATCCTTCCCATGTTGGGAGGAATTATTGATTAGGTCATTTGCCATGCATGTTCCGTATAACGATGGAGGGACCGTCGCTTCTGGCACTTTACCACAGGATAAAGAAAATCAATGGGAAAACATGCACCATCGAAGGCGTGGGAATTAAACTGAATGGGCAGGTTGATCTAGTACCGTATGGAAAGCGCCTGATAATAAGGGAAGGATCCAGATACATAAGAGTGTTCTTTGGTATGTCTGGCACTGCCGTTTCAAGGAAACTGCGGAATCTTGAGCCTTCTCTTACAGTAAATGCTGAAGATGGCATGAGGCTGTTTTTCTATAAATGCAGCCTTAGGGTCCTTAGTGCAGAGGAATTCCAGTTATATTACAGACCAGAAACTGACATTATGGACAGTCACTGGAACCCGTCATCTGCAAAAGAGAGGGTTTTGGCACTTCCGTCAGAATGCATAGCCGATATTCTGCTCAACCAGGACGTTTTCTGTGGATCGGGCAACATAATCAAAAACGAGGTACTATGGAGAACCATGGTCCATCCACTCAGGAGGATAGAAGATATATCAGTCGAAAAGATCGATGAGATAATAGGAGAAACAGTCAACTTCTCATATCTCTTCTATAAGGCACGAGTGAATGGATCCGGGATCCGCAGCATACTCGGTGTGTATAGAAGAAAGAAATGTCCTACGTGTGGATCGGACATAAGAAAGGAAAACCTGGGTTCCGGAAACAGGGTAACTTACTGGTGTCCAAGTTGCCAGAAGTAGCTGTTATTCTGAGGCAGCGCTGAAAAAATGATAAGATCGGAAAAATATTGATTCAGATAGGCATAAGAGATAGATGCGGAAAGGTGCTCTTCTTATCATGACCCTGGCTGTTGTCATGATAGTAATCGGTGCTGTTTTCGTCTATAAAAGCTATTCAAGCAATACAGGAGTGGTGAATTTCAAGGCCGCAGATGGCCCATTGGCCAATATAAGCGCGGCATATCTGACGTTTGAGACAATATCCGTCTATTCCGGAAATTCAAAGTGGACCAACTATTCTACAGGCAACGTGACATTGAACATTCTTGGAAAGACTGCATCCAATCCCTCTCCAATTGTCTCTCTTATCCTGGGAGCACAGGCTTACACAATGTTCAGAGTATCCATCAAGAATGTAACGATTGTGTATTCAGGCAAAGCAATTGGCATGAAGGTGACAAGTTCTTTTGCATCGGTTGAATATTCATTGAACGTAACCTCAGGATCTACCTCAAGCTTGATTTTGGAGTTTAACCTGCAAACAGACATAGATATAACGACACAGCAGTTCACGCCGACCATTTATGGTGTGACCTCGTAGATTAAAAGAGAACATCAACGATACAAAGCGAAAAAGAGTGATACAAATGCAGCCATGCCTATTGCATTCGTGAATAGAAGCATTATTGCGAGTTCGGAAGGATAGACAAATGCCATGGAAAAATATTCATATATGCTACTAGCAGATTGGGCCAGGAAGAAAACAGAAAACAATATAATTGCAGAAATTGCGCTGAAACCGGATGAAAGTCTTGTCTTTATATAACTACCAATTAAGATCAACAGCAAAAGTGCTTCGGCAGACAGTAAAGCTATATTTGCAATCCAGTAAATCCCAAGAGTCAATTTAAACCAGCCCCGGTAAGCATTTCATTAAGTTTTTCGTAATTGGAGATCAGTAAAGAAGATATAAAATAAACACGGCCGTATCTGTCACCTTCAGATACAATAAGGTCATTTTTTTCCATAAACCTTATATGATGCTCGACAGTGCGATAATTAAGATTTAATGATTGGCTTATGCTGTTTATGTTCGCCGGGTTGTCCATTAACTTTTTCACTATTTTCAACCTTGTGAGACCTCCTTTCGTTCCTACGAATACCCACCACAACGAGCGCGATAGAGAATCCGAATTGCGGAACATTTAACCAATCTCGTATCCTGATTCGTATGAAATCTAATAAGATTTATTATGTAAATTATAAATGAATGAAAAAAAATGTCATCCATAAAAAGGATCCATTTTAATTTTAAACCTTCGAAAGGGGTCCAAGAGCGGTGTTGTCAAATATTTCGTTGACTATTTCAAAGTTTGTAGATCCGGTAGTTGGACTGAATCCAAGGTCAAGGTACTGGATAGTATAGGTCACATTTATGTAATTAAACTGTGAGAGATTTGAGGAACTCTGCACCACAAACTGTATGGTAGCCATGACAGTTGCACTTGAGCCGTTTATCAGGATGACCGGCGGGCTTTCGCTATAAAACCAGATTGCGTTCCACAGGTTAAAGAAACGCGTCCAGGTGCCGTTTATTTGAGATATGCCTGTGTAATTACCTTTCAGAGCTCCATTTACCCAGTGCAAAGTTGAATTAGAAGCGTATTGCTGCATTACTAGAGAGGTGTTTTCAATAGCTATATTGTTCCAGTGGCTGAACGCCAGATTACTTACCTGATCATATTCATACGATTCCTGGGCAAATGATATAAGACCACTGCCGGTGATGTGCCATACCTCGTTACCAATCATGAAGGTATTGTTCTGGAAGACGAAATCGAGAGTATAAGAAACGTTGATGTACTGAACCTGGAAAGGATCATGAACTGGCGTCACTATGAACTGGTTGCTGGAGATTACAGTAGCGGAGTTTCCGGAGAC
>JAKACH010000007.1:0-3275 GCA_021821635.1 Thermoplasmata archaeon
TTCTATAGCATCGGTCGTGATATTTGAAAGCATGTTGCTTGAAACGTTGACGTTATCTGCTTCGTAAGAATACAAATAAACTCCGTAGGAGGCTTTTGAGATCGAATTCCCGGTAACATTTATGTTATTAACATAGCAAAGGTCAATTGCATCTGATGTATTTTGAATGAAGTTGTCCTGAATGTTAATATAATCAGAATAGTCCAAGTAAATACCACTTGCTGAAGAAAAGTTTTTGATAATGTTTCCAGACAATGTCACATTTACAATGTATTCTGCCTCTATTACATATGATCCTGTAGAGTGATTGAAATGATTCCCCTGTATCAGCACGTTGTAAAGATCATATAAGGAAACGGGTACTAAATCGGAAACAAAAAAGTTTTTGCTCAAGACGTAATTGAATCCAGTAGCCACGTCAGCACAGATGCCTTTCGAGGTCATATTATCAATATTGTTGTTGACAACAGTTATATTATTGGCGTTACCAGAACAGATATCAATACCATATCCGGCGTTGATGCCAACTATCGTGTTATTTGCGATAATTGTGTTGCTGTTGGTGCTACCATCAAAACAAATTCCAACGCTCGAAGTTATGATTGTATCATTGTTGAATTCGACCTGAATCGTTGAGGTGGTTGTCTCAAACCCTCTCGCTGCTTTAACATAAGTTGAATTTATGAAAACTTGCGGCGTGTCGGTGACATAAATGCCATAATCTGTAGGAACGCTTAACTTGTCTGCTGAAAATGAAAGGAAAGCAGAGTATATTGAATATGCACCATAGCTAGTTGCAGTAATATTGCTGTCAGCAATGGTGACATGCGTTGAATTAACCACATATGCACCCGTGGATGAATTTATGACTCTGAAATCATTGATTTCAACTGAGGAAGTATTTGTTATATTGAAACCGTCCTTACCCATTCCATTGATCGTGTAACCGTTACCCGATACGATTGAGTTGCTTCTCATGTCAATAAGGGTTCCATTAAGGTTTTCTTTCAGAGTGTACTGATTACCGACCTGGCCGATCACTGTCTGGCTGCTGACAGTACCATTTGCATAAATGATAATATTTCCTGCAAATGCAGTAGTGGGAGTTATATCTGGCATCTGCACGACAGTTAACCCTGGCGCACTTTCATTGTTAGCTAGCGCAATCGCGAGAGATGATGATGCCATTACCACTGCAATTAATAGTATAAGAATTTTTTTGCTCATATGTATGGGGCATATAATTGACGTTTATGAGTCTTTCTATAGGCATATTTGGATATATATCGATGACTCAGAAATGCAACTCGATTTCGCAAAAAGAGTACTTTAATTTATCTTTTATACCTTAGAATCGATAATTGACGTGATTAAATTTTGGAAAATTTGGATAATTATACTATACATAAGCGCAATAACCATCCTAAGGGTAATGTCTGGGACAGGCGATAAAAAAGCAGAGTGAGTCTGTCAGAGCCTATGTTTATTGCTTTTAAGCAATTTTTATATATGCTTCCAATGCAAAATAGATTCCAAATGCCAATAAAAGCGCCACACTTACAAGCCTCGTTGCTTTTTGAGCCGCTTCTCCATATGCTCTTACTCCAATTTTAATTAGATATGATAAAGCAAGAACCCAGATTGCAATGCCGACGAAAAGAAAATAAAATACAGTATACCCGAATGCAGCGAGAAAGCTCAGTCCTACAGAAAGCCACCAGCCTATCTGCATTGGATTCACGAGGCCAACAGTCAGACCACGTAAATATGAACCGGAGGTTTGATCGGAATCAGATGTCTGATTTTTATATATCTCGAAAGCGATGAAGAACAGGAAGAGAGCACCAACAAGGTAGATATACCTGTCATAGTTGGTGAAATCTATTTCGCTCCTTAGAAAGAAAACAATGAGCATGAGGGTCAAGTCAGCAGTCATGGCTCCCAGTCCTATACTGAATGCTTTCCACACCGATGATGCCGCCTTACGAACTATCATGGCGGTAACTGGTCCAGGCGGTGCGGCAAGGGATATTCCGAGAAGCGTTCCAATCAACGCATCTAATAGGAGTTTCAACGCCATTGATGTACTTCAGTGTATAAAGTTTGACTGGATTAACGGTTTGAATCAATAGAAATGCATTTATAAAAATCCCTTGTCAAGCCAAGTTGGTAAGGATATCTAAATATAATTGAAGTAATTCATGAACATGGCGGACCAATTTGAGGTAAGATGGCACGGTCATGCCTGCTTCACAGTGGGAATGACAAAAAAAGTAATCATAGACCCGTTCTTGGAAGGAAACCCAGTCGCAAAGATTAAACCTGATTCAGTGAAGGTTGACATGGTTGCTGTTACGCATGGTCACTTCGATCATGTGGCCGATGCAGTGAAGATAGCGCTCAAAAACTCCGCACCACTTGTCACCATGGTTGAACTGGCTGGCATTCTTCAGGAAGAAAACAAGGACCTGAATGCGGTCGGCATCAACTATTCAGGTTCAACCACTATTGACGGTGTCAAGTTCACTTCAGTACCCGCTTTCCACTCATCAGGGTATAACGGTAAATACGGAGGAAGCCCTATGGGGATAATAGTTACAGATGGTCTAAAGCTATATCATGCCGGAGATACAGGTGTTTTCAAGGACATGGAAGTAATACGGGATCTGTACAGGCCGGATATAGCATTGTTACCAATCGGCGGTTATTATACAATGAGTATCCCGGAAGCACTTTATGCATCAAAGATGCTCGGTACGAAGTACGTTGTACCTATGCATTATAACACTTTCGACGCGATTAGACAGGATCCCAGCAAGTTTGTTGAAGGCTTCAAGGATCTCAAGGGACAGCATGCTCTTGTCGCTGAGATAGAGAAACCGATAATGTTTGAGAAAAATGGAAATAAACTATAAACCAGTGATCCGGGCTCTTGGAATAAACGATGTCGATTATGAGGCAGCAACCAAACAATCCCGGGAAATCAATTCATACGTATCCTCAAAAATCGGTGGGAGGCAATTCTGGCAGGTTTCAGCCGAAGAGTTGACTTTTATATACTCAATTACACGAACGCTTGAGCCCAAAAACGTAGTTGAGACCGGTGTTGGACCGGGAACCACAAGTTACGCCTTTCTTTCTGCCTTGGAGAAGACTGGCGGGAAACTGCACAGCTTCGACCTTGGAAAAAAGTACGGTGAAGAGGAGATGGAAGAGCCGGTTGGATTTGTAGTGCCCGAAAATATGCGCGGCAGGTGGAACATAACATTCGGGGA
>JAKACH010000007.1:3375-24744 GCA_021821635.1 Thermoplasmata archaeon
GGAAGACCATTAATGCTCTCCCTGAGAATATTCATTTCATACTTATCTCTCGCCTTGTAAACGTTTTCCTCACCAATTCTTTCCATGAAATCGCGTATCCCAATCTCGATGGAAATACGCATCAGATCTATTGCCTTCCTGGCATCCCCATGTTCTCTTGCACCGATTGCAGCACAGAGGCTGATTGCAGATTCATCAACCATGCTTCCCATTCCAGTAAGACTAACCCTTTCCTGGAGAATATCACGCAGCTGCGACGCATTGTATGAGGGAAAAACAATACTTTCCTGATTCAGCCGACTGCGAACTCGGGCATCAAGAGTTTCAAGGAAGGAGGTGTAGTTTGTAATTCCAATAAACGATAGCCTTGAAGATCTTGCATCATCTGCAAGCTTTAGTATCACGTACAGGGAGTCACCGTCATTTTTCCTTGCCAGCTTGTCGATCTCATCAAGAATAAGGACAACGAATCCGCCGACTTTTTCAACCTGTCTGAGGAGTTCATTGTAAATGCGCTCTACTGTCCAGCCGGACAGAGGTATTTTCTCATTCTCGTTAACTATAATTGAATTAGCTGCATTGACAAGTACAGAATAGGTGGAGTCGTTTAACTGGCAGTTGATGTAGATTACTTTTACCTTCTCTGGAAATGCCTCTTTCAGGAGGTTTGAGACCTTCTTTGCAACAGATGTTTTTCCAGTACCGCTCTTTCCGTAAAGAAGGAGGTTTGATGGGGGGCTGTTACGCATTACACTGCTCAGGATCTTCACCATCTGATCTATCTGCTCCGATCTGTGGGGAAAAGAATCTGGAATGAAAGAACTGGAAAGTACCGTGAGTCGAAGGTCATTATCAACCTCACTCGACCTGTATTTAAAAAAAGGATTTGTCATAGAAACCGGTAAAACTGGTTAGAGTATTGAAGTACTAATAAGTATTTTTATGAAACGGCAAATGAATAATTACTCTATAATATAAGGATATAAACTGGATCCGGTGAATTCTTTTATCTTCCCAACCAGATAAATTGATCCTGTGACAAGAATCCTGTCATAATGCTGTAGGGCATACTCATATGCTTCTTTTATGTCCTCGATTATAACACTCTTTTTGAAGAAGGGACCGCAGTAACGGCTGAACTCTTGAGGATCAAGGGACCTTTCTGGTTCGTCAGGACGCGTGAATATAACCTCATCGGCTATCTCGCTTATTGTATGTGCAAACGTATACCAGTCCTTGTCATTGAGCATACCAATCAATAAGGCAGTTTTTTCGTTGAATATTTTTTTATAGGAAGTAACAAGTGCGCGCGCCGCCGGTGGATTATGGGCGCAGTCAACCAGAACGAAAGGCTCACGGCTAACTATCTCCATCCTCGCTGGCCAGATTGCTTCCCTTATACCTTTCTCTATCTCCTTTCTACCTATTTTATCGACGCCTGAAACTTCTGCTGCCAGTATTGCTGTCTGGATATTCTTGACCTGGTGAGATCCAAGCATTCTCGACTCTATGTCGTAATTGTCAAGCATGCCTTTAAGTTCAAACGAAATTCCATCAATTCCCTGGTTCACGTTGCTTGCTGTACTGTTTTCCGACAGCTCGAAAAGTCTTGAGTTCTTGAGATCAGATATCCTCCTGATGGTCCTGACGACCTCTTCCTTCTGGTCCGAAAGAACAACAGGTTTGCCATTCTTTATTATTCCGCCTTTCTCATAGGCAATGGATTCAAGTGTGCATCCGAGGCGATCAAAGTGATCATATCCTATATTGCAGATAACCGATACTTCTGGATTTATGATATTTGTGGAATCCAACCTTCCTCCCAGACCAACCTCAATGGAACCGTATTCTATCTTTTTGCTCGAAAAATAGTCAAATGCCATCAGCGTTGTCGTTTCAAAGAAGGTTGGATTTCTTCTTGTCTTCATAAGATCAATTATAACCGGCAAATATTTTGACATGAATGTTTCCATGTATTCGTTGGTTATGAAATCCTTGTCAACAAGTATGCGCTCGTTGAACTTCACGAGATGGGGAGAAGTGTACAGGCCGGTGCTGTATCTCTGCCTGAAGATATTATAAATGAAGGAGGAGACAGACCCCTTGGCATTTGTTCCGGCAATATGAAAGGATTTGAACTTATTCTGCGGATTACCTAGTCTTGGGGCAAATTCACGCATTATATCCAGATCAAGCTTCACTCCCTCTCTTTTCAGAGAGTAAAGGAATTCCAAATCCATCGTGGGCGGTATCATTACCAACTTAAAGCTTTAATGCAGTACGAGTTAGGGAAATTGTTTTAAAAAAACAGGACATATAGATGCAATGTTAACAGAAAGATCCTATATCGAAGATCCGTACGCAAAAGAGGGAACAGGGAAAGCCGTAAAGGTAGAATTTACGGATCTTGTAGTAGACAAGACTGTCTTCGTCCCAACCGGCGACGGACAACCAAATGACAGGGGAGACGTAATAATTGACGACAAGAAATATATCATCGTAGACGCGTGGAACGACGGAGAGTCTATACATCTCATGTCACTGGACACTTATCCAACAGATATCATCGGAAAGGAGGTAAAGCAGGTCATAGACTGGAATGTACGCTACCTGCACATGCGTTTCAGAACCGCACTTTACATACTGCAGGGAATTGCCTATAAAGATTATTCCGCGAATTGCAGGATAAACCAGACATATGACGACTCGGCCTGGATAGATATATATCTGGACGATTTGACTGAAGAGACGGTGAATGCCATCCTTGCAAAGGCAAGAGCTATCGTAGAGTCTTCGGTCGAGATAAGCACTAGGTTCGTAACAAGGGCAGAATTTGAAGCATCCGGCGAATTGATGTCCCTGACCAGAGGGAAGGTGCCGGATTTCGAGAAGATCAAACTTGTGAAAATTCAGGATTACCCTGAGTTCCCCGATATGGGAACTCAGGTCAGGAACACGTCTGAAGTTGGTTCCATTAATATAAAAACCACACTTGTTAAGGGAAAAATCAACAACAGACTCAATATAACCCTATCCTGAAGGTGAAATTAACTGGAACAGGAAACTGAGAAGATAAAGACCTCGAAGACTCCGCTTTCCGTGCGGGCATCGGCGATGCTTTTCATAATTGCAGGTATATCTGCTATAGCGTTCGCTTTTTACGGGGCTTATAATCTTGGCCCGGCGTATAATTACATTCATAGTTACACACCGACATACTTTTACCCTATAGTCACCCAGCTTACAGTTTACATGGCTTGGATACTTGTCCTGGCAGCAATTGTTTACATAACATATTCCGTAATTTACGGAAAAAAGTCGCTGATCAGAGGGGAAAGTGAAGTCAGGAGTGCGAGCCTCTCTTACGCTTCATATCTGGCTGCATTTGCCCTGCTTGATCTTTTCCTTTCTGAGATAGAGGCACTTGCTGGGGTTGCGCCATCAGATCTGGGAATGCCCAATGATTCCGCAATAGTTGTTTATGGCTTCTCTTCTGTGCTTTTTTCAATAGCAATGCAATTGGTCACTGTTTATCCAGTAGCATATGTATTTCAGCGGCTGGAAGCAGGAGGCATCATACACAGTAACCAGCTGAGAAAGAAATGGAGAAGCCTTGAGATAGTCCTTATAGCCGCAGCGCTGGATCTTGTCATAGGCTACTTCGTGCCCTTTGTCGGCCAGGATTCTATTTCTATGCTTTTAACTGTCATGGTACTCAATTACATATGCCTAAAATCTGGTTTCACCCGTTCTCTCCTCGCATATTTTATCTCAACTATGTTCAGCGTGGTTTCATTCATCGTCCTAAGCAACTTTATTCTTTCTGTGCTCCTGACAGTTTTCCTGCTCATATGGGCTTTCGTTGGATTTGCTTGGATAACGTCAATAATGATGGCATCAACATTCAAGACCAAGCCGCAGGAACAAAGTTTAGATCTGGCAAAGAGATACATAGAGGGAACGGATTATTCAAAACTCTGGGTCAGGGGGACATGCCCTAATTGTGGTGAGTCAAAATTCCATCTTCAACCAGATGGCTCACTGAAATGTGACAGGTGCAACGAAATAGTGGAGAAGAACGCCGAAGGAAAGTTCAATATCATAATCCAGAATAAGAAGATAATATAAATGAATCAGTGGGCAGGGTTAATGCTTTTCACGAAGAAGAACATTCAAAATACCAATATAACCTGAAAGTCAAACAAGTAAGGTATTACTTAATAAATGTTGTAAGAGATGTGAGTCGATGAAGTCTGATATAGCGTTTGTCCATGCTCCGAGCATCTATGACTTCAGGCACAGGGCTTTGAAAGAGGGTCCGATAGGAGATGTTGTGCCATCAACACCTCTCTTTGAAATGTATCCCGTTGGATTTGTCAGCATGCTGAATCATGTCCTGGAGGAAGGTTATTCCGGAAGAATATGCAATCTAGCTGTCCTAATGCTTTCTGATGACACATTTAATGTTGAACGCTATTTGAAAGGAGTCGACGCAGACATCTTCGGTATAGATCTTCACTGGCTTCCCCATGTTCATGGCGCGTTCAATGTCGCAAAGATTATCAAGAGCCTCCACCCAGATAAAAAGGTTGTTTTTGGTGGGTTCTCTTCCAGCTACTTCGCCGAAGAGATCCTTGCTGCAAATGAAGCAGTAGATTACATTCTGGCAGGAGACCTTCTTGAGAAGCAGATGAATTTACTTATAGACGCCGTGCAGAAGGGAAGCGACCTTGAAAACGTCCCAAATCTCGTGTATAAAAAGGATGGCAGGATTTTTAGGAATCCACCGTTGAAGGACCCGGACCCTACAGCTGCGGAATTCATCAACTATCAGGTTTTAGTGAAGAATGCTGTCAAGTATCATGATATAAAAGGGCATCTCCCTTTCTATTCCTGGATTACAAACCCGACCGGAATGACTCTCGTTCAGCATGGATGCCAGCTAAACTGCGGTTTTTGCGGCGGTTCCAACTTCGCATACAAGAATCACTATTTTCACATTTCACCGTTGAGAAGGGACCCATCAAGGGTAGCTGATGAAATCGAAGTTGTTCAGGACACAATCAACTCACCCGTTTTCATAGCCGGTGATCTGAACCTTATGGGAGACAAGTTTTATACCGCACTTTTTAAAGAGATCAAGGAAAGAGGCATAGATCTCCCCCTCCTGACAGAATATTTTGTCCCTCCAGGCGAGGAATATTTCGGCATGTTTTCAAAATTTGTTCCACAGTTCATGTGCGAAATTTCACCGGACTCATCGAACCAGAGCATCAGGTCGGAGACCGGCAGATATTATTCTAACAAGGAACTTGAAAAATCCATTGATATGGCAAGGAAATACGGATCAAGAAAATTCGACGTATATTTCTCAATTGGCCTTCCCATGCAGAGAAAGAGTGACGTTCTTGATGACGCAGACTACCTTGAAAGGCTCATATCCAGTCATGGCTCAGACTACATGCCCATTTTCGGGTTTATAAGCCCGCTTGCTCCTTTTCTTGATCCTGGCTCACTTTTCTACGAAATGCCGGACAGATATGGCTTTAAAATCACTGCTAAATCTATACTGGACTATTACAATCTCCTGGACAAAGGGAACTCCTGGGAAGATTTTCTGAATTATGAAACAAAGTGGATGTCAAAGCGCGAAATGATTGAGACTACATACGAATCCGGCATCAGGATGGTTGAGGTTGGCAGCAAGGTTGGATACATCCAGCGCACCGACAAGGAGCGTATAATTGATAACATCATGAGTTATATGAATGGAGGGGAATATACACCTCATGAGGACAAGAGCAAACACCTTACTTACATGGTCAAGGAATTGGATTGGTCACGAAGACACGGCGTTACAGCAGTTTCTATTGCAGTGTTCCTGTATTCCCTCTACGAACGCATGAGACGCACCGTTCTTGCGCAATAAAACGCGAACATTTATGGGTATTGATTTTTATTGCTACAGGAGATAATACCAGCAGAGGGGATTTCATGACACAAGATGACAAATCAAAGCAGCATCTGAAACGGATACTTGTTGCTACCGACTTTTCTGAAGAGTCCGACAAGGCAGTTGACTTTGCTGCCGAATTGGTTTCCATGGATAATGAATCCACACTCTATATCGTGCACGCAGTCAAACCCTCATTCGTTCCTTTGAGCGATGATTTTGGGGCTGCAGAATATGTCATTGACGACAATGAGCAGCTTTTGAAAGATGGCAAGGTCAAAGCCAAGAACCTTGCTGCTGCCTTGAAGAAAAAGGGAGTGAAGAACGTTCAGACAGTTGTTTCGATGGGCGATCCGGAAAGCGTGATTCTTAATGCAGCTGAAGAATTCAAGGTGGGGCTTATCGTAATGGGCACAAGAAAGCATGGTTTCAAAAAAGGCATATTTCTTGGTTCAGTTTCTGAACGCGTATCAGCAAATTCACCTGTCTCAGTGCTTGTTGTAAGGTAATTGGCAATTGCAACCTGATATGCTAAAGAAGTGTTGACAATATCTCCAAGCGATTTAACCTGATATCGAAGCTCATCTACTCCAGTTTCTTTAATCCTATCTTCCCATTTTCCTCGTAGAAACCGACAATATCTCCTTCTGAAACATCAAGTAGTTTAACTATCTTTTTTGGTAAAGTTATCCGGATGGACGTGCCTCTAACCGTTACATGGGCCACTTCCAGCAGCTGCTTCTTGTCCATGTCACGGGATACATTCACTTATTATAGTTATTACACTTATTGCATTTTATCTTCTGTTATGATATGGAAATGTGACGTGTGAGCAGTCGGTTTTTATATCTGTATGACCTTAGGGTCAGAGATACTCATGGTAACTAAGCCGGCGAGAATGTATTCTAAAATCAGCGGACCTGCCTATACCAGAAGGGAGTTCATGGGTGGTGTCCCATATCCGAAGATAACTACTTTCACACAGGGTAATCAGAAGAAGGATTTTGTAGTAGAGATGAGATTGATAGCAAAGGAATCCTGCCAGATCAGGCATTCGGCACTGGAAGCTGCAAGGGTATCCGTAAACAGAAAGCTTCTTGAGTCCGTAGGAGTGGACAATTATTTCCTGAAAATCATCCCTTATCCGCATCATGTGATAAGAGAGCACAAGATGGCTACAGGCGCTGGTGCTGACCGTATTTCAAGTGGAATGAGCATGGCCTTCGGGAGACCAGTGGGCACTGCTGCAAGAGTTCACAAGGACGATGTCCTGCTTGTTGCAAGGGTAAACCTCGATGCGGCAGCGCGCTTGAAGGATGCGATTCACAAAGCGTCATTCAAATTGCCAACCCCCTGCAAGGTCGAAATTGTAAAGGGAAGAGAGGCAATGAGTAAAATAGGATTATAGATATATTTCCTGATTATTCGCCCTGTTCCCTACTGCCGAGAAAATCCTGTATTATTTTCGCTGCCAGCATCGCAGTATTTCCATTATCATAAAGTGGAGTCATCTCCACTATATCGAATCCTACTATTCTCCTGGCAAGTTTGTTTAACAACAACCTGAGGCCCCTTGCTGATATTCCATAGGGCTCAGGAGTACCTACTCCCGGGGCCTCGGCCGGATCTAGGCCGTCCATATCGATTGAGAAATATATTTTGCCTTTCGCGGCAGCATCAATTTCATCTGCAATTTTCGCCATGCCCCGAGCATCGACTTCTCTTGATGAATAGAAGATGACCTTGCTATAATCTGGATCCTCATACTCCTCCCTTGAAGTGGATCTTGTCCCAACAGAAAATATCCTTCCGGGGCCCAGGATTTCAAGGGATCGGTGAGTCACGCATGCATGATTGTGTTCATTGCCGAAATAAGATCTTCGGAAATCCGAGTGAGCGTCTATGATGACCATGCTGCATTCCTTGAAATTCCTTACTGCACCTGTGGTAATGGAATGTTCTCCGCCGAGCATTATTGGAATCTTGCCATCCGCCTTAAGCAATGCTACGACAGATTCAACAGTATCCACAACTAATCTTGCATCTTCTTCCTCTGTCAGGTCTCCCAGATCGGTAATACTGAGTTCGGGAAAAGCAGTTCCATACCATGGATCAAATGCCTCAAGATTCCTGTAAGCGTACCTTATTGCGGCTGGAGCAAGCCTGGAACCTCTCCTGAACGAGGAGGTACTATCAAATGGGACTCCAAATACCACATACTTTGCATCCTTGTAAGAGGAAATTGCGTCGGGAAGCCCGGGTGGTTGGAAGTAATGGCTCAGTTCTGAAATACTATCTTCCTCTTTCCCATAGTATCCCAGTAAGGAATCTCTGTGCCAGGTTTCACTCTATCAATAATATCATCGTCAAGAGGAATAATGAAAGTTTCAAACGTTTCACTGTCCATTAACTGTGCTTCTTTGTTCGTGATAGAAAGAACCTGAGCGGTCTTCTTTTCAATGATCGGAACCTTGATCTTGTGCTTTACTGGAAAAACGACACTTCTCTTCTGGTTATCGAAAGCACCAATCGCCACTATCCGGGCCTTGGCTTCACCATGCTTACCAGGTTTGGACATGGTAATCTCCATAATCTTGCATGGTTCCTCATCTATCAGCATGTATCGCCCGACTTTTAATTCCCTAACCTCTGCTTCCTGCCAGCCCATTATATATCTCGTTTCGGATTGATATGTTAATAATTAATTTTTGTTATTTATACTGCACCCTAAATGATTGGATAAATTTCAACCGTTGCTTTTTGAATATGCAAGAATCGCTGTATAATCCTCCCAAACAAAGGTTTTTTCAACTGAACAAACGTGAGATGAAACTAAACAATACAATCCTTAAATGCCAATTAGCTATGTCTCTTAAGGTAAATGAAGAATCTGTACCTGACGATAGGCATAATCCTCGTTCTGGTCTCACTATATGCTTTTTTGAGAGACAGTTTCATACTTGGTGTTATTGTTGTAGCAATAGCGGCATTTTTTGTTTACCCTGATGCGCGCGCAATGATTGCAGGCAAATCTATCTCGGCATTGACATATAACAGCATCATAGAGCAGGGACTTCGTAAGATTGAAGGCGGCAATACAACCATAAAGAAGGAAACATTTGTTGAATCCATGGAAAAAATACGTGATCTTCTTTCTGAGCAGCAATTTGTGCCCATCATCGGTTACGATTCCGTCTACCTTCAGTATAATAACGAATCCGCAGCCAGTCGTGCACTTAAGCAGGTAACTGATAAAGGGTTGAAGGGAGATATTATACAGGACAAATTAACCTGGAGCGTCAGGATATTTCTGTAGAACCTTCGGCAAGACAAAGGAAATTTTCAAATTTATATACGGTGTTATAATGCCCACAGACCTTGTCATCCGGCAAGGACAGGGCACGTGGCCTAGCCTGGATAGGGCAATAGCCTCCTAAGCTATAGATCAGGGGTCCAAATCCCCTCGTGCCCGCTCTTATAATTGGTACTGGCCGGAGATATGCTCAATTGATTTCTGCTTGAACAAACAATTATTTGTGACTTGGAAATAGATGGGGAAATAGATGGCTTTGTGTTTGATTTGCCCCCTTCGTATTAAAGGAAAAGGTCGCTAACTTATTCATAGGCCGGTCATCCTTAAGTTGGCATTTTTCTCCACTACAACTGTTGGATTAAATTCACATGTAAACGTATAGCTAAATATATCTGTTTTTTCTAAGGCCAATAACCATTAAATAAGTTGAACCCATAACCACCAGAATGAGTACTGGTGAAAGACTAATTATACAGTTTTTCATAATTGGCGTAATAGCGGCAATCGTGTCTGGGGAACTTCTTTTCATCTGGATGCAGACCTTTTATGGCGGAAACCCTGGACTTCAGGCTGCGTATATCAATGCACCAACTATCGGCACAGGCATTGGTGCCGGCTTATTCAGTATTCTTCTCTTGGCGTACCCTGTGATTAAGAAGAAGGACAAATCATACGAATGGGATGATTTTAGATGAACGACAGAACGAGAAAGGAACTGATCTGGATGGTGGGTGTTCTGGCAATCCTTATTGGGGCTGCCATTGGAAATGTCATGTATATTTCAACACACAATCAAAACCTCGCACAGAATGTCAATTCAAATCCAAGTTATCCTAGTAATGCAACGATTATCAAGGTAGATGCTACGCAGTGGTCATGGGCATTCGTTTACAGTAACGGGTCTGAAACAGTCAACGTCCTTAACGTTACCGTAAATAAGCCTGTTGTCCTGGTTGTGACATCCTTGAAGGGGGCACAGTCCTTTGCCGTTATACATGATTTATCCATTCCAAAGCTTGATGTGCAAGTATACGCGATACCGGGGCAGAACAATTCCTTGAGCTTCACCCCGACTGTTGTTGGTTCATATTATTTTGAATGTGTTGAATATTGCGGTCTCGATCATTACGAGATGCGAGGAATTTTGAATGTGGTGGCGTGATGTTCTCATTTGCAAGTTTATTTAGTCTTTCATCCCTCGGCTTGACCGGCACAAACCTGAGCCTGCTTTACATATCTATTATACTGGGTGTCATTGCCATAGTTCTTTTTTATTTTTACTTTAGAGTTATACCAGCAAAGGAATACCTGCACGAACAGGCAGAAGCTGCAGGATATGACAGGCCAAACGAGTATGTCAGGGAGAAACTTGCAGATAAGCCAAGGGAATTGAGCTGGAGGATATTTCTTTACGATGATTCCAAAAGCATTGGCCTGAGGTATCTTTTCACAAGTATACTCTTCCTCTTCATTGCTGGTTCCTTCGGTGTCTTGATGAGGGTCAGTCTGACAGAACCGAATCCAACTATCATCGGACCTGCTCAGTACAATGTATTGATGACGGAGCATGCAACGCTCATGATATACATGTTTGCCCTTGGCGCAGCACTGGGTCTTGGGCTTTACCTGCTCCCGTCGCATCTTAAGCTGAAAAAAGACACTATGGGGGTATACACGTCTATGGCTTATTGGATCTGGCTCGCAGGTGGAATATTCATTCTGATATCCAGGGCAGCCTTGAGGTGGTATTTTTACCCGCCCCTTTCACTTGAGCTGACACAGTCCGGGGGTGGCGAATTTGCCTGGCTTGCTGTTCTTGGACTGGAACTAATATTCATAGGGCTAATGATTGTCTCCGTTGCGATAATTAAGGTAATAGCTTTTGACCGGTCTCCGGACATAAAGCTAAACCAGATGTCACTTTTCACCTGGTCCATTCTTTTTACGGTTATAATGGCAATCTCGTCCGCTCCACCACTTATGGTTGGTCTGGGAATGATGTTCTATGATTACTTCAATCCGATTTTCTTTATTACAGGTACAAACACTCTTCTTTTCACGATACTCTTCTGGTTCTGGGGCCACCCCATAGTTTACATGGCAATTATACCTTATTTCGGTTTAATCTATGAGATACTTCCCAGGTTCACGGGCAATAAGGTATACAGCTACAATTCCGGTGTATGGGGGCTCGGTCTGCTCCTTATTCTCAGCGAACTTGTCTGGGGACACCACCTCTTAAATTCTGGTCTCGGCATCGCATGGATCACATTCTTCACAACAATGTCATTTCTGGTCGTAATACCTTCTGCTATTACTGTTTTCAACTTTATCGGCACATTGTGGACTGCTAAATCCATCAGGATGACAGTTCCCATGCTTTTTGTCATCAACGGTATAATTGACTTTATAATAGGCGGTATAACAGGTGTGATGCAATCCTTTGCGCCTTTTAACGAACAGGTTCACGGGACATACTGGGTCACAGGTCACTTCCACTTCATATTTATTGGTATAACAATGGGGATCTCATTTGCTGCCTTCTACATGCTCTTTCCAACCTTCACTGGTGGCAGGAAATATAACGTTTCACTTGCAAGATGGCACTTTGCCCTCACTGCCTTCGGTTCATACCTAATGGCGTTCTCGTGGTCAGTTGGCGGATTCCTTGGAATGCCTAGGGCAGTGGCAGGGTATTTCGGCTTCTTCCAGGGCTATCAGGACGCATCCATCATCGGAGGGGTTATTATAGGAATTGGGCAGATCATATTCCTTTACAATATAGCTGTCAGCTGGTTGAAGGCGCCCTCTACATCACCCGACAACGCATTCGAAGAAGATAATACCGGCGGTGGCAGGGCCCCGTCCTTATCGGGAGGTAAGTGATTATGGAGGGAAATAAGGGTGGTGTTGTATTTGTTGTAATCGTGCTCATCATGGTTGCGATAGGTTTTTCGCTGATGCTCAACCCGCCAACTGTCAAGTCGTTTTCACTTCCTGCTGTTCCCTCGAAAGGTGTCAAGCATTATGAAAACATCACTATTTATGCTGATGCACTTGGCTGGGACTACGGCCATGGAACATTGAACCCCACAATATCAATAGCCAATAACACAGTTGTAAATTTCACTGTTATTGAAGAGGATGGTCAGCCCCATACATTGACGGTAAACCCCGGTTCGGCTGAATCGTCTTATCAGGACACCCTACTCTCAACATCCCAGATAACGACTATCCCCGGACATGTATCCACTACTCAGGCCTACTTTAACACAATCGGGGTCTTCACTTACTGGTGCACTGTACATCCTGAGACCATGGTTGGCCTGATCTATGTTAATGCAACTGTGAATACAACAGTGCCCTCGGCTCATTATGCAAATTATTCGAATAAGACGCTTGCCCTGTCTGAGAACAACCTCTCTGCCAACGGCGTCCTTTATCCTACAATTGCACTGCCAACCAGTACGCTACTAAACCTGACCATAAAAGATGCCAGCTCGAGCAATTACACACTCAAGATATCATCTGGCTCAAAGGTAGACACATCCAACTATACGACGGTGATAAACGAGACAAATAGGAGTGCTACTGGATCCATTCCATTTAACCAGACAGGCCAGTACGTTTACTGGAATTCCAATAATACCAGCCGCTTCGGCATAATATATATTTACTCTGCTCTGGTGAACACATCACTATATGCAGATGTGAACGGATGGAATTTCACCAAGTCCAGCGGAGTTAACCCAACCATAACTATCTCCGCGGGTACGCTCATTAACTTTACCCTGATAAATGAAGACAATCTTACGCATGTACTGGAAATTAACTCTGGAAATAAGGAGAATTCGAACACTTCAGCAGCCGTTGCATCCGTGAATTCAACTACTAATAAGTCACAGGGGTACTATCTCTTCATGTCAACCGGCAATTATACCTATTGGGATCTGTATCATCCCTCCACTGCTGTAGGCATAGTTGAGGTAACTAATTCCTCCTCTTCCTCTGCGTCCGTATCATATATAATTGGCTCAGAATCTGACTCAGGTAACTATATTTCCCTGCTTGGCATCCAAACCCGAGACGAACTTTATCCATGAAACTTTCTGAATTCATTCAGGTCTCCAAGGGGGGAATAACATTTTTAGTTGTATTAGTGGCAGTTACGGGATTCCTATCCAATCCACAGGCCATTTCACGTATTCTATATATTATTCCGCTTGCAGTTGCAGGCACCCTGGCGTCTTTCTCCGCCAGTATTATGAATAATCTCTACGACATGGATATAGATGGCAAGATGCACCGCACCAGCTATCGTCAGGATATTGTTAATGCAGGAAATAAGAAGGCGCTTTCAGGAATAGCACTGACATTCCTTCTTGTATCAATGCTTCTCTCCTATTTCCTCATAAACTACCTCACATCAATATTCATCTTCCTTGGGTTCCTCAGTTATTTCGTTCTTTATACTGTCATACTTAAAAGAAGAACAACCTGGAACATTGTGATCGGTGGCATTGCAGGCAGCTTTCCCGCGCTGGCCGGATGGGCGGCGGTCAGCGGTAACGTGTCGATAACTGCACTCTTTATTGCCACCCTTGTTTTCATGTGGACTCCCACACACTTCTGGTCGCTCGCTTCCTACAGGAGCGAAGATTACAAAAATGCTGACATACCTATGTTGCCCTCTGTTGTCGGAATTGAGGCAGGATATACATGGATAATGGTCAACACGGCAATCCTGATAATTTTCTCGCTTCTTCCTTTATTTTTTATTGCGTTTAACCTGAGCATGATTTTCCATGTGGGAACTGCATATTATGTATTGGCTGTTATCTCCGATGCTTATCTTGCATACCGAATGATCGTGATACGTAGAAGGCACTACGCTCCGGCACAATTCAAGAGCGCCTTCATATTCTCCAATTTCTATCTTCTCATACTCCTGATTTCAATATGGTTCGTAGTTCTATGAATAGTTTCCAAAAACGGGATGTCCAGTATCTCGCAATCTTCACCTTACTCGTATTTATATTTATATTCTTAACAAACTATTTTAACATCTTTATCCGGAGCGGAACTGGCTCTGTATTTTTAGGACTGGAAATAGTATTGATTCTTGCTCCGGCCCTGGTATTTATACCGGCGCCACGGGTTTCTAAGATAACAGGAAGTGCGGTTTTCTTATTGTATGCCATCCTCGGAATGCTCCTTTTTGGCACAGTCCTGTTTGTGCCTTGGGTTGCGATTGTTATACTGATGCTTATCATTCATGTACGCAGATCTGGCAGCGATTCCTGGAAGCTGCTTGGCGCTTCATCACTGGTGTTCTTTTTCATGTTATTTGTATCAAGCATGGTTCGAATCGATCCTGGAATATCTTCACATATCCTCTTCTTTTCGATATATAGCGACGAGCAGCCCGCGGGTGTCCCGCTCCTGTTTTATGATGGAATAGTTTTACAGTCTCCGGCTCTTGTTCTTACTGTCAGCCTGCCGACAATGCTCATCTATCCCACAATATCTTTGGCAATAGCTGAAAATTATCTCTGGATCCTGAGAACTTACTCGACCAGGGCAGGAAGATTCACATCCGCATTCGCGGGAGCTGGCGCTGTGCTTGGCTGTCAGTGCGAAAGCATAACAGCAGTTATGCCAAGCCTGGCCGCTCTTCTTATTTCAGTAATTGTAATACCGCTTCTGATCGAATCCCTTGTTCTTGTGCTTCTTACAACCCTAACACTGTTTTTGTTAATCAATCGCAGGAGAGGCTTCATAAGAATGTACGATCCTGTCAAGAAAAGTGCATTTATATTTCAGTCAGCTAGCTATGTCTTCATACTTGCGGTTCCTTTCATAGAAATATCTGGGCTTATGGGAGGCCTTATCCACAACGAGACTTTCTTCTTTGGCATAAACTTCCTCATGTTCGTCGAAGGTGCAGTGGTTGCGGCACTTCTGATAAGCACATTTGGAAGTGGAAGAAGATTCGTGCACCCAATATTGTGGATTGCGCTTTCGACACTTCTCTTCCTCATCTGGTATGAACCTGGCCTGGTAACACTTGCCACGCAAATTCCTGGTTATTTTGCCCTTATGAACATCAGCAGCATAGGCTCTGGAGTCCTGATCGCTTTTCCCATTATGGCGTATAAAAGCAAGGAAAGGATAGTGATCCTTGAATATGTAACAATGATGTTCTCCATGTCTGGTATTGTTCTGTTATACGCAACCTCATTCAACATACTGGTCTGGAATGCTTTCACGCTTGCTTCGCAATTTTATCTTTCTATCATCCTGATAATAGTGACGCTACCGATAATGTGGTATATCACAAACCTATCTCTTGTTGTAAATGCGAACTGGGAAAAGGACACTCATCTTATTCTTGCTCACTGAGGCAGTTATTTATCTGCTTTTTTACCTCTTCCTGGCATTCCTGCTTCAACCTTCCCTGAGCGCTACATTGTATTATCTTTATCTGTTCATTGTTCCACTGCTTCTTGTTGCAACAATAGCAACTGATCATGGTCTCATAAGGGATGCGATAAGAAGTGTCGAGAACAAGGACTGGGTCGTGCTGGTCACTGCACTCTTTGTCTGGGGTTACATTTTTGCATTGAACAAATTCTCGCCATTTGACATTTTTTATGGAATTGCTATCATAGATGAGATAAACTTTCGTTTCCTTGTTTTTGGAATGCTTTCCAGATATGTCAGGAGGGAATATGCAGTCATCATACAGGCTGCAATGTTTATGCTTCTTTATCTGAACTATCTGCTGATTGAGCCAGCAGCATATCCTGGCCTTTATGCGCCCTTATATGTGGTCGACATGTTCAGCATGGGGATTCTCTATGGCGTTCTGGCCTACCTGAGGGGGTCAATATATCTAGACCTGATACTACATCTTTCGTTATTTGACATGATATATTTTTCGCCGCCGATCCCTGGCTGGATACCCTATGTTATGCTTCCGACATGAGTTGTTAGCCGTCGATAGAATTCCGGCAGTGGCTCAGAATGGCCTTTTCCATCAACGTGAACCATTGTTATTCGTGCCTTTGCCGCTTCTCTACCGCCTTTTCTTAGAACAGAATCAAATATAAGGCTTGATCTTCCGACTGATGATATCCATGTCTCGCATGTCAATGGGTCACCGAGTTTTATCTCACTGAGGTAATCTATCTCTGCCCTTGCAACAACAATACTCAAGTTTTCAATACTTTCGCTTGAAATATGATTTTTCAGAAAATTAATTCTTCCAAGCTCAAAATATGATAGATAAACAGCATTATTCACATGTCCATAAGAGTCAATATCAGCATATCTAACCTGAATTTCCAGCTTGTCAACAAGATCATCTTGCATCAAGGCCATCCTCCAGAACCTTTATCAGCCTATCAGGGTGTTCGAGCAATGTATGCATGGCATCAGACTTCAAATAATGAATATGCGATCCTGCAATTCGATCATGGTATTTCATGGCCTCCATCCTTTTGGCGGATAGATCAGGCCCATCGGTAAATATTATTACCTTGGATTCCACCGAGCTCAGCAAAGGCTTAAGGTTCTCTTCCCACACCGGATTGATAGCAAATATGGTACCTGCATGGCGGGATTTCACGGATGCGATCATGGCAGCCGACACCAAAAAACCTGATGTCAGAATAACGCAGTCTGGAGTTTTACCCAAGGTTTCTCCAAGTGATTCGGCCTGCACATTTTTCATCTCTATATACGATACGATGAAGCCGGAAGAAGCCATTCTCGAGGAAAAATGCTGCATTTTGTCCTCATCCATGCCGATGTGCAATGCAACAAGCAATCCTCTCATGTTATGCGCTCATGATAATCTGCAGATAATATTTGCCATGAATGAACTGTCTCATTTATGAACATTCAGGCAGAACTTGTTTTAAGTTCACTTTAATATCGGTTATTGCGCTTTGGTTCCCGTAGCCTCAGCAACCGGTGCTAAAAATGAAATACAAGGAATCTTCGCTTGACATTTACGCCTTTGTAAACTGCTATAAGGATGAAATATCGGGCTCCTTCATCAAGAAGATACACCAGATTTCACAGGACGAATTTTTATTTCAGATATACCGGAGCGACATTAAAAAGAGATCTCTTTTCTTATCTTTGTCAAAGGGTATCGCCTTTCATGAAGCCGAAACACCGGAAACTCCATCAAACATGGCAATGATTCTGCGAAGCATGCTGGAGGACCGGAAGATATTGTCGATATACCAGATAAATTTTGACAGGATAGTCTGCATTGAATTGTCAGGGGGTTTAAAGGTAATACTTGAGGTATTCAGGGAAGGAAATCTTATCGTTCTGCAGGACGATGTAATAAAATTTGCATTTAACCAGCGTGAATGGAAGAACAGGACGATAGCAAGAGGATCTGCCTATAGCCCACCGGAATCTAACGATCCTACCAAGCTCGGGCCAGAAGGTTATTCACAGATACTGCGGAATAGCAAGGCTAACATAGTCCAGACTCTTGCGACAAGGCTCAATCTGGGTGGTGAGATGGCAGAGGAAGTCGTGTTCAGGCTGGGACTGGACAAGAACACCCTCGCCGCAGAATTCACCCGGATAGATGATTTAAGGAACACTATCGATGAGATACTTAATGAGGCAAAAAGGAACAGAGGATATCTCCACTCAGATGATGACATAATATCACCTATCGTATTGAACCACCTGCGCAAGGAACCAGACCGGATATTTGAGACATTCAGCGATGGACTCGACTATTATCTGCAGAAATTTCCTGAGACAGAGGCTAAAGAATCTCCTATGCAGAAGAGGATCAGGTCGATAGAAAAGAGTATTGAGGAATTCAGGTCAAACTCTGAGAAATTCAGGAAGCAGGGCGAATTCATATTCTCAAATTTGAAGGCTGTAGGGACAGTTATAGATATGATAAGAAATCAGGAGAATAAGATAACCAAGGACCTTGAGCTCTTCCCTGGTTGCACAGTTGTTGCCTTTGATCCGTCAAAGAAACGCTGCCAGGTCGACCTCAATGGTAACGTTATCGATCTCCAATATAACAAAAAACCCACGGAAAATGGCAATCTAGCATTCCAGCAATCCAAAGATTTTCATGCAAAGATAGAGGGTGCAGAGAAAGCGATAGAGGATGCAAAGAGACAGATAGTACCGGTCGAGAAGGCTCAGAGAAAGAAAGCCAGGAAGACATTCTGGTTTGAGACATACAGATGGTTCTTCACTTCAGAAGGCAATCTCGTGCTAGCCGGCAAGGACAGAAAATCAAACGAAAAGGTAATAAAAAAGCACATGAAGCAGTTCGATCTCTACGTGCATGCCGATCTCTATGGTGCCCCCAGTACACTGGTCAAGGGAACAGATACAAGCAGGCCATCAGAGCAAAGCGTAAAGGAAGCGTGCCAGTTCGCAGTGTGTTTTTCAAGGGCATGGCCGGCAGGACAGCTTTCAGGTTCCGCTTACTGGGTATATCCGGAACAGGTTTCGAAGACGGCAGAATCAGGTGAGTACGTATCATCGGGATCATGGGTAATAAGGGGAAAACGAAATTACCTTTTTGACCTTCCAATGCACCTTTATATTGGCAAAATAAACTTTTCAGGCGAGACTATCCCAATGGTTTCACCTGTCCCTTTTGAATCGCAGGGAAAATTAATCGAAATAACGCCGGGGAAGACAAAACGTGATGAGATAGCACGAACTATCAGGGAGGCCCTTGAGACGAGCCTGGAAGAGATTGAGAGGATCCTTCCTCCCGGCACTTCAGAAATCGTCTAGAACTGGGAAAGCAGTTTTTTTAGATTTTCTATCGTAGTAACATCTCTGGGCTCAACTTTTCTTTCAAGAGCAGCATAGTAGGAAAAATAATCTCCATAATGAACAAGATGCATAATCTGAGCGATCCTTGAATTGCCCTCAACAGGAATCTGCTTTGCCTGAATCCCCGTCAAATCTATGGTGAACTTGATCCTTTCCTTCACTTTGCCGGAAGCACCCGAGAAGTAGTAGAAGGCAAGATTTTCCTTTCCGTAGCTGTTTTCAAGGGCCATTATCTGGTTATGGTCCAGTTCAGGGAAAGATGAACTGAACGCCAGTAATTTTGAATTTTCATTGAACTGTGTCTGCCACCTGTAGGCTACCGATTCAAAAGGCTTGAAACCCATGATTACTGGAAGCTTTCTGGCCTGCACAAGGTTCCTCGCATCATCCTTAATTTTGTCATTGGAGGAATCAATATTCTCCACTACCCTTGATGCTTCCTTCAGATCTTTTGACGAATCCGGAATGAGCGATAAGATGAGGGGAACCAGCATGTATCCTAGTGCGGACCTCGGCTGAAGCCCGGAAGGTATCAAAAGCGAATTGCGGCATATCTTGGCAATTGTTCCGCCAGAAGTTATCGCAGCTGTCTGGGCTCCCTTCCTCTCGGCTTCCCTGTAGGCTGAAATTGTCTCCTCGGTATTGCCAGAATAACTGATTGCAATGAAGAGCGTATCAGAATTTACGTAGGAAGGAACATAGTATTCCGAAATAATCTCAATGGGAGAATTATCGTAAATCTCAGAAAATATTGAACCTGCTATGCCCGATCCACCCATGCCTGCAATTACGATATTCTTAAAATCGGCGTGTTCAAATTTTCCCTGGAACAAAAGTTGTTCCTTCAGGTTCTTGAGTTCGTCAAGCATATTACGTACCTACGGGGTCCAGAGAAGATAGCCTCCGACAACCAGATAGCCGAATATTGCCGTAACTATGGCAGAAAATACAAGCAACAATACTATTTTTGTCTCCCCTTCCATGCGAATGGAGAGATAACCAAATTATTTAAGATTCTCCTATCACCACATTAGACCAGCAGCCAGCATTCCAAAGTAATGTTCAACATAATAATAATTGACCTTCATTTTCATGTTTGATGCATCAAGCAGGCCAGCTAGCATAATCATGTTCCAGAAACTGTCCGGCTTTGCCTTTTCTATAAATTCATGATCGAAACTTCTGATTTTGCTGAAATCCCTCTTATCTATGGCGGAAATGATCTCTGAGTCGTATATAGAAGATTCGTTAGAATATCCGTAGGGACCATCTGGAGAATGCGTATGAGCCTGATCAGCACTGAACACTATACTTATTTTCCTTTTTGCATCCCTGGACCAGTCGTAAAGAATTTTCCCGAATGCATACATACGATCAGGGTTCTTAGGTCTGGGTTGACCCATGAGAACGAGTCTCCTCTGGTTGAAGAATGTAAGAGGAATAATGCTCCCAAAATCAAGTGGAAAGTTCGACATTGGCCCGTTTGAAGTAACAAACCCAACGAGATCAGCCGCATCTCCTGCCATGGTTTGGAGTTGCCTGGATAGGAGCCTATCAATTTCACACTTCATGCTCAGTTCCCCGCTCTTTATATGATATATGCCCTCTGCATTTTCAGTATTAATTATAGCCACCCTCTCTGGAAGAATCAGGGAATGCGGGGATACGAGTGCAATCAATTCCGAAGAATCTCCCAAGACCATTTGTGAAATTGCACTGTACATTCGTTTGCTGTTCTCATTTGGGCGGTCAAGAATTTCGTCTCCATGGGGAATTACATATAATCTTTCAAGAACCATCCATTGCTGATATAAGGAACAAATATGAAAAACTAACGGGAAAAATTGGAGTGAACTAGCGAGGAGTGCTTCAGATCCAATATCCGATACAACGGTTTAGTCTAAAAAGCCTTTAACCGCTTGCTATTTCAATGACAAATACACGTCATTCGCATATCTGATGAATGAATCTAAAGTTCAAAGTCCCTCGTTATAACCGAAATACTGGTTTTGAATAGTATATAAAGGATGCTTGCAGGTAAGGTTAAGAATTTAATATATGAATTAGAATTCGCAGGCTGAAAATATATGGCATTCGTAGATGATTTGGCATTGGAGTATTTCCTGGTTACATTGGTTAGCGTCTTGACGCTGTATACAATAGCCTATGTTTACCTTGAATACAGAAAGAATGGAACTAAAAACCTGAGAATTGCGATGGCGCCAGCCGGTTTCCCGCTACTTATTTTGGGCAGCGT
>JAKACH010000007.1:24844-26416 GCA_021821635.1 Thermoplasmata archaeon
CCTCCATTATCCAGAATATTGTCACTTTTTCCAACTGCAAAATAGGAGGTGCCAAATTGAAAGGTGTGCTCAGAAAATCCTTATATGCGTTCTACATCTCGTATGGAAAGTCACAACGGTGAATACTAATGGCAGCACAAAAACCACACATAAATTTAGTAACAATTGGGCATGTCGATCATGGAAAGTCTACCCTTGTAGGGAGACTTTTATTTGAGCATGGAGAGGTCCCGGCCCATATCATTGAAGAATACAAGAAGGAAGCTACTGAGAAAGGAAAGGCTACTTTCGAGTTTGCATGGGTAATGGACAGGCTAAAGGAAGAGCGTGAGAGAGGAGTTACTATCGATCTCAATCACAAAAAGTTTGAGACGGACAAGTACTACTTCACTCTTATCGATGCTCCCGGACACAGAGACTTTGTGAAGAATATGATAACTGGAACCAGCCAGGCTGACGCTGCAATGCTTGTAATTTCTTTCAAGGAAGGGGAGGGTATTATGGCTCAGACAAGGGAACATGGATTCCTTGCGAAGACTCTCGGTGTGCCACAACTAATAGTAGTGGCAAATAAAATGGATTCCACGCAGCCTCCTTACAGTCAGGAAAGATTCAACACAGTTAAGGCTGAAGTAGAGAAGTTCCTTCTGTCCATCGGATTCAGGAATGTTCCAATCATACCAGTAAGCGGATACAAGGGTGATAACATTATAAAGCCGAGCGAAAACATGAAGTGGTACAACGGTCCAACTCTTCTGCAGACGCTTGATTCACTTAAGGTTCCAGATAAGCCCACAGAAAAGCCCCTGAGGTTGCCAATACAGGATGTTTACTCTATCACCGGTATCGGAACTGTTCCTGTTGGAAGAGTAGAGACTGGTGTGATGAAGATCGGGGATAAGGTGTCCTTCATGCCGGCTGAGAAGCAGGGCGAGGTAAAGTCGATTGAAATGCACCACGAACAGATGCAGCAGGCTGAGCCTGGAGATAATGTTGGCTTCAACGTCCGTGGAATCGCCAAGACTGATGTGAAGAGGGGAGACGTATGCGGATTGACTTCCAACCCACCCACAGTCGTCAAGGCTTTTACCGCACAGATTGTTGTACTCAACCATCCAAGCGTTATTGCAAACGGCTACAAACCTGTGTTTCATGTGCATACTGCACAGGTTGCCTGCAGGTTTGAGGAGATCATAAAGACACTGAATCCAAAGGATGGTACGACCCTTAAGGACAAGCCAGATTTCATCAAGACCGGTGACGTAGCGGTAGTCAGGGTAATACCAGACAGACCGATAGTACTCGAGAAAGTCTCGGATATTCCTCAGATGGGTAGGTTCGCCATTAGGGATATGGGTATTACAGTGGCCGCTGGCCAGTGTATTGACCTCGAGAAGAAGTAGGTGTATTGATGGCTTCTTACAGGGCAAGGATCTCACTTAGTGGAACACAGCACAAAATCGTTGATGTCGTTTGCGAAGAGATCAAGGGAATAGCCAAGAGAACAGGAGTAGAGTTCCATGGCCCTGTCCCACTTCCGACCCGCCGCTTGATGGTTCCTGTTAGAAAGAG
>JAKACH010000007.1:26516-44319 GCA_021821635.1 Thermoplasmata archaeon
TCAATGCAGGCGAACAAAACAACATTCAAGGAAGTCGTTGATCTTGTCGCAGGGGGTAAGCAGAAAGATCTGGCCAAGAAGTCTCCGCTTCATAAAACTGTACTCGACATGGTTATAAGACATCTTCCTAATCCAAGGGTAGCCCAGAAATACAGGATCCCGCAGATATGGAGAGGCGATCCGGAATCTGATGTAGGCAAAGCCATGCTTACATGCGATTTTCATGGCCCTGTTACAATGATGATCACAAAAATGATTATTGATCCACATGCAGGAGAAATAGCTGTAGGTCGTGTATTCAGCGGTACAATAAGAAAATCCACAGAGGTATACGTCTCCAGGACTGGAAGTGTAAAAAGCAAGGTACAGGTACTCTCAATGATGGTCGGTCCGGACAGGATACAGGTTGACGAGATTGCCGCTGGAAACATAGCAGCCATTATAGGCCTCAAGGGGGCAATTGCGGGTTCAACAGTATCATCCGTCCCGGATCTCGATCCATTTGAACCGATGGTCCACTACACTGATCCCGTTGTCACATTGGCAATCGAGGCTAAGCACACTTCAGATCTGCCTAAGCTTATTGATGTCCTTAGAAACGTGTCAAAGGCTGATCCCTCGATCCAGATAGATATAAACCAGGAGACGGGCGAGCACCTTATTTCAGGAATGGGAGAGCTTCACCTTGAAATTACGCTTTATAGAATAAAGAACGATTACAAGGTAGAAGTTACAACGTCTGAACCGCTAGTCGTTTACAGGGAAACGGTTGCAAGAAAAGGAGGCCCGTTTGAAGGAAAGTCTCCGAACAAGCATAACCGGTTTTATTTCGAAGTAGAGCCGCTTGAGGAAAGTATCATCGACCTCATAAAGGAAGGCAAGATTCCACAGGGATCAAAATTCAAGGATCGTAAGGGAATTATTGAACTTCTGCAAAACGCGGGTCTCCCTAGAGATGAAGCAAGAGGGCTAGAGGCTGTTGAAGGCATGAATATCATGGTTGATGTAACAAAGGGTATCCAGTATCTTGATGAAACCATGGAACTATTGATCGATGCATTTGTTGAGGTTATAAATCGTGGGCCTCTAGCAAACGAAAAAGTCTACGGGCTCAAGATGCGCCTTGTTGATGCCAAGCTTCATGAAGATAGTATACACAGAGGTCCGGCTCAGGTAATACCAGCTGGGAGAAACTCAATATACGGTGCAATGTGTCAGGCAAATAGGATCCTGCTGGAACCACTGCAGAAGGTCTTCGTAAGCGTTCCACAGGATATCATGGGATCCGTGACCAATGAGATACAACAGAGACGCGGTGTAGTTGAAGAAATGAACCAGGAAGGAGAAGAAATAACAATCATAGCAAAAGTTCCTGTGGCAGGAATGTTTGGTTTTGCTTCCGCAATTCGTGGAGCGACCGGTGGAAAGGTTCTATGGAGTTCTGAAAACTTTGGATATGATCGGGTTCCGCCAGAATTGCAACCGCAGGTAGTCGCAAAGATCAGGGAAAGAAAAGGTCTCAAGCCAGAGCCATACGACGCCAACTATTACGCTACCCTTTGATATTTTTCTATAATCTTATAATTTTTTAATTATCATCCTGTTGTCGATATGCTAAAAAGAAAATGAAGGCTTTACCTAAGTAATTTTAATTATTATTTCGCCATAGGCTAGAATATATCCTGGATCCCGGGACAAAGAGTTTTGTTGCTCAAGTCAGATCTGAATATTCCTGTATTTACTGGTTATTCAGGAGATTTTTCATATCCTTGTTACCGAAACCACAAGGTCATCGTCCTCAAGATCAACAAGCTTGACACCGCTAGTGACACGGGATATCTCCCTGATATCCTTAACTGAGATCCTTATTGATTTCTCTCCCTTTGTCAGGATGAGAATCTCATCATCCTCCTTAACCGAAATCGCTGAAACAAGTTTGCCTGTCCTCTTGTTCTCCTTGAATATGAACACTCCTGATGTTCCTCTATTGTGTACTGGAAACTCGCTTGCCTTTGTCCTTTTTCCTATCCCCTTCTCCGAAACGCTCATAATATAATCTGTACCTGAAACTGTGAAAGCAGTCAGTACAGATCTGCCCCTGGGAAGACGCATAGACCTGACTCCGCGGGCCTGCCTGCCCATCGATCTTACATGCACCGGCTCGAATATCGCAATCTTTGCGTCCTCAGAAACAACGGCGATCTTGTCACCTTTCTGTATGACCTCAATAGCCACAACCGTATCTCCCTCTTCAAGCGTGACGATCCGGATTCCGCTGCTCCTGATATTCTTTAACTGATCGGAATCAATTTTCTTTATGTAACCTGCCTTTGTTGCAATGAAGATGTATGAACCTTCCGTGAACGAAGGTATCATTATCTGTTTAACCGTTTCCTTATCCTGCAGCTTCAGGAATGACTGCACGGATATGCCGTTGCTTGTTCGGGCCCTCTTTTCAATCTCGTATACTTTGCCAGCGAAAACCCTTCCAAAATCCGTAAAATATAGTATGTCGTCATGTGAATTTCCAGAAACAGCGGATCTTATCACATCCTCCTTCCATGTAGATGTTATAATACCCTTGCCCCCTCTTCTCTGCGATCTGTATTCCTCAAGGGGGACCCTTTTTACAATACCTTTCTCCGTCAATATGACAACACAGTCCTCCTTTGGAATCAGTTCTTCCATCGATCTTCGTGTTATTTCACCTTCAATGACTCTTGATCTCCTGTTGTCTCCATATTTCGTAATGAGATCATTCATCTCTGTAACCAGTATCTTTCTTCTTTCCCCTTCATCTGAGACTATTTTCAGAAGATCGTCTATCTTCTTCCTGATATTGTCAAGGTCGTCCCTTATCTTCGTAACTTCCTGTCCCGTGAGGCGCTGTAGCCTCATATCGAGGATCGCATCTGATTGTGCTTCGGAAAGGTTCAATTCAGACATGAGCAAGGATTTCGCATCCTTAGGCTCACTGCTTGACCTTATTATCTCTATGACCCTGTCAAGATTCGATACAGCAGTAAAGAGGCCCTGGAGTATATGCTCCCTTTCTCGGCTTTTCCTTAAATCGAATTCCGTTCTCTTCAGTATAATGTTAAGTCTGTGTTCAATAAATATCTCAATAAGCTGCTTGATGTTGACAGTCTTGGGCTGATTATCCACAAGCACGAGGTTGATTATGCTCACTGTCTTCTCAAGCTCTGTCATCTCATATAGCTGGTTCAATATGAGGTTCTTTGAAGACTCATCCTTAAGCTTCAGTACAACCCTTATCCCGTCCCTGTCACTTTCGTCCCTGATATCCACTATACCCCGAATTTGATCATTCTTAACCTTCTCGGCAAGGTTCTCTATGTATCTTGCCTTGTTCATCTCGTAAGGAATGCTCGTAATGACGATTCTCTTCTCTTCGGTAAGATCCACTTCCCCCCTTACCTTGACCTTGCCTCTCCCCGTAAGATAGGCATTGAGCATACCCTCGTCCCTGTAGACAAGCCCACCACCGGGGAAATCCGGCCCTTTGACAATCTCCATTAGCCTTGCAAGCGTGATTCCAGGATCACCTACAGTTGCCTTAACTGCCTCGCATATTTCTGTAAGATTATGTGGAACAAGGCTTGTGGCCATTCCGACCGCTATCCCGGATGATCCATTAATAAGGAGCTGCGGTATCTTCGAGGGAAAATATTCGGGTTCCTGCAAGGAACCGTCAAAATTGAGCTTGAATGGAACAGTTTCCCTGTCGAGATCCTGTATCATATCCTCAGCTATCGAGAGAAGCCGTGCTTCCGTATACCTCATTGCAGCCGGTGAATCGCCATCGATTGATCCAAAGTTACCCTGTCCGTCAATCAGCGGATATCTCAGGGAAAAGGGCTGTGCCATCCTTGCCAGCGCATCGTAGATCGCCATGTCGCCATGAGGGTGATACTTACCCATAGTTTCTCCTACTATCCTGGCGGATTTCTTGTACGGCTTATCATGACTGAAGCCGAGTTCCCCCATGGCATAAATTATCTTCCGCTGAACAGGTTTCAGTCCGTCCCTGGCATCTGGAATTGCTCTGCTCACAATCACGCTCATCGCATATTCGAGATATGAAACTCTTATCTCATCTTCAATGCTCTTTGAATGTATCATAAAATCACGCATCTATATTCTCGACGGTCTTTGCATTTTCCTCGATAAACTTCTTTCTCGGTTCAACCTTTTCACCCATCAATATTGAAAGAAGTCGTTCTGCATAAGCAGCATCCTCGATTGTAACCTGAAGGAGTTTCCTGGTTTCAGGGTTCATCGTTGTCTCCCATAGCTGGGACGGGTTCATCTCACCGAGACCCTTGAACCTCTGTACAACGGAATTTGCACCCATTTTCCTGATGACTTCGTCGACCTCTTTCTCAGAATAGACGTACTCTATTTTTGCTCCCTTCTGCACCCGGTATAAGGGAGGTTGCGCAATATACAGATTTCCGTTCTGTATTATCTCCTTCGCAAACCTGTAAAAGAATGTCAGAAGCAGGGTCCGGATATGTGCGCCATCGACGTCTGCATCGGTCATTATGATAATCTTTCCATATCTTAATTTGCTGAGATCCAGACTGTCCTTTATGTTTGTACCCATGACAGTTATCAGATTCCTTATCTCCTCGTTTGCAAGAGTCTTGATGTCTGCGGCTTTTTCTACATTAAGTATCTTTCCCCTCAGCGGAAGTATTGCCTGATAGTCCCTTGTCCTTGCCTGCTTGGCAGATCCGCCAGCAGATTCACCCTCAACAATGTAAAGTTCTGCCTTAGCTGGATCGGAAGAGGAACAGTCTGCGAGTTTTCCCGGGAGGTTACCACTTTCCAGGGCAGACTTTCTTCTGACAAGTTCCTTTGCATTCCTGGACGCCTCCCTGGCAGCCGCAGCCATGATCACACGCCTAACTATGCCCTGTGCCACGTTCGGATAACTTTCAAAATATGATTTCAGGTATTTTTCAGTTGAGCTTTGCACTATGCCCCTGACCGCACTGTTCCCGAGCTTTGACTTTGTCTGCCCCTCAAACTGTGGAGCTATGACCTTTACATGCAGTACTGCAACAAGGCCTTCCCTGACATCGTCAGAAACAATAGAATCAACACCCTTCACAAGATCATGGTTCTTAGCATAATCCTGAACTGCCCTTGATAGGCCAGCCCTGAAACCAGTAACATGTGTACCGCCTTCCACAGTGCTTATATTGTTCACGTAAGACTGCATAATTTCAGAAGTGCTGTTATTGTAAAGAAATGCGAACTCCACAACAGTATCCTCCATCTCCTCCAGGTTGTAGATTGGTGCCTTGAGGATTGACTGGTGTCCTTCACCAAGATATTCGACAAACTGTGATAATCCGCCCTCAAAGTGCATCACTTCGCTTGCGTTTATCCTGTCGTCCTTGATTGAAATGGCTACCTGTGGGTTGAGGAAAGCCAGCTCCTTGATCCTCTCAAGGATCACCTGGTATGAAAACTCAACGGTCTCGAATATCTCCGGATCTGGATAGAACCGTATTATCAGCCCATGTCCAGGATCAAGGCCCGGCGTGATGGAATCAACTACGCGGTCGCCTGTTTTTCCCCAGTCTTCATGCGCGACATGCTTGAGACCGCCTGTCGGGATTCCTTTCTCAAACTTCTCGTAATAATAGCCGTCCTGCTTCTTAACCACTGCAATAAGAAGACTGCTGAGAGCATTCACCACATGAACGCCAACTCCATGCAATCCACCTGTTATCTTGTAAACCTTCTTGTCAAACTTCGCACCACTGTGCAGTTCGGTGAGGACAATTTCAAGCGCGGGCCTGTTGTATTTCGGATGATTCTCGACAGGTATTCCCCTGCCGTCATCCTCTATCTCAATTGAATTATCCTTCCTTATATGGATAAGGATATTTTTGCAGAAGCCTGCAACCGACTCGTCTATGCTGTTGTCAATAACTTCGTATACTATATGATGGAGCCCCCTCGCATCGGTCGAACCGATATACATCCCGGGAACTTTTCGTACTGCTTTTAGTCCTTCTAGTATCTGAATCTGTGACGCGTCATAACTTTCCATGATGATAACCTTGGTATATACTAAAAACCTTTATAGATATTAGTTTTTTAATTGCCCGGATTTAGTGGTTTTCTAACTATGATATTAAAATCATCGCCATCGACAACCAGATCGAGAAGGCTCAATTTTGCGTTTGATGCAAGAGCGGCAAATATATCCTTCCCGTAAGGATACTTTTCCCTGGTGACTAATACCTTTGCGTCCTGCCCCTGATCGAGCTGTATATAGAGGCCCTTGAATACGCTCTTAAGGAAATTGAAGGGGTCACCACCACAAGAAACATTTCTCTCATCATCTATGAGCATATTCAAGTCATTATTTTCAAATTTAAATTGCTTTCTCTTTGCCAGAAGAAATCGCTTTTATATCAGCCTTACATACGTGGATATGACTTTTACGTTTAAATGCAGGGATCTGGGCTACGATTGTTCCTTTGAGTACGAAGCTAAGGAGAGAAAGGATCTGATGCCCAGGATAAAAATACATTACAAATACGCACATAATGTATTTGAGATGAAGCCTGATCTGGAAAAGAAAATTGATGATGCTATAAAGGAGAAGGCATAGTTCAGCCTGGATTATCGGATAACTAATGTTTACAAGAATTCCAACCGTTCTGAGATCTCAGGAAATAATTGACAAGGCTTTTTCTAAAGCTTCCAAGGTGGAGGAACCCTACCAGCCCCGCATGGAGGTAAGGATAAGGAAGGAGATACAGGACAGGATATCCAGCATAGAAGGTTCAACCGTCTTTTACCTGAGAAAAATGGTAAAGAAATTTCCCTCCAACGATGCGCTTCATCCTTTTTACAGGAACCTCCTGGATCTGATGTTCGATCTCGATCAGTACAAGATAAGCCTTTCAAAACTTGATCGTACCGCGAGCAAGATTGAGGAATTCAGTACACAGAAGATCAGGCAGTTGAAGTACATTCCGGTCATTGCTGAAATGAACAAGCTTATGCGTGAGTATTACGGGAGGGTTGCATCGCTAATAGGAGACCTTGACAGTGATCTCTCTTTTCTTGGCAGGTGCAGGGATTTTATGAAACTTGTTCCTGAAATAGAGCAGAAAGACCCGACATTCATCATTGCCGGTATGCCCAATGTGGGTAAGAGCTCCTTTCTCTCAAGGATTACGACTGCAACTCCGCGGATAGCATCATATCCATTTACCACACAGAGCATATACATAGGATATATGGAACGAAACGGAGCAAGAATACAGGTGATTGACACGCCAGGTATCCTGGATCGCCCCATGTCAGATCGAAATACCATGGAACTTAACGCTATTCTGGCGCTCAGGCACATAGACTCTATCATCATCTTCCTGTTCGACCACAGCGTGGAGTCAATTTACGATACCGAGTCCCAGGAAAGATTGTTCACGGAAATTGAGACAACGATGAACAAGAGGATGATCAGGGTCCAGTCCAAGCTGGATCTTTCTGACGGGAAGAAGGAAAAATATGCCATTTCCGCTACAACCGGGGCAGGCATAGACGAACTCGTCACCTATATGCTTGGACTTGTATCAGGTGTGTCAGATGCTGCCCGATGAATCAGAAATCAGGAAGATAGCCTTAAGAAATGCCTATATGCACGAGGGAAAGGCAGATCTCGGAGCCGTCATAAATAAGATAATGGGGCAGTACCCGGATGCCAGATCTAGAGGCAAGGAAATCTCTGCACAGGTCACTGCAATCGTCAGGGAAATCAACTCTTCAGATTCTAGGAAGATCATGGAAGAAGCTGTTTCGCTGCTTCCGGAACTTGCAATAAAGGAGAAGCATGTGCAGGAACACAGGTTGCCGGACCTTGCCGACGTCACAGGGGAGGTGAGGATGCGATTGGCTCCGTCTCCTTCTGGACCGTTACATGTGGGACATTCCAGGATGGCGATACTGAACGACGAGTACGTTCGACGGTATGGAGGCAAGCTGTACCTGAGGATCGAAGACACAAACCCATCCAACATTGACCTTGATGCCTATCACCTTATACCAGAGGACCTCGAATGGCTTGGTGTCAAGGTCCATGAGATAGTGGTGCAGTCCAAGAGAATGAACATATATTACAATGAAGCAAAAAAGCTGATTGAAAGGGGCAGCATGTATATATGCGAATGCCAGCAGTCTGACTTCAAGAACTTAAAGCTCCAATCAAAGGCATGCCCTCACAGAGAACGATCGCCAGAGACGAATATGGCTGCATTCGAAAAGATGATTTCCGGGGGATACAGCAAGGGAACAGTCTCTGCCGTGGTGAAGACAGATCTCAATCATCCTAATCCGTCAATAAGGGACTGGATTGCCTTCAGGGTAAAGGAAGAGACGCATCCTTTGACAGGAAAAACATACTTTGCATATCCTATGATGAATTTCAGCGTTGCAGTTGACGATCATTACCTTGACCTAACACATGTGATAAGAGGAAAAGATCACCTTAACAACACTGAAAAACAGTCCTATATATTCCATTATATGGGTTGGAAGAAACCCCACTACTATCACTATGGACTTGTGCACATCCCTGGCACGATACTCAAGACGAGCATCATCAAGAAAGGTATCAGGGATGGGACATACAGTGGCTGGTCGGACATTAGGCTTGGGACTCTCCTCACCATGAAGAGAAGAGGATACAGGCCTGAAACATTCAGAAAATACTGGGTTGGATCGGGAATGCGTGAAATTGATTCCGAATTCTCCTGGGAAATTTTTAACTCCATCAACAGGGAAATTATTGATCCTGATGCCAGGAGGCTCTGGTTCGTCCCCAATCCCACAAGGCTGAAGATACAGGGCAGCAGCGAACTGAAGAGCAGTGCACCATTTCATCCGGGGAACCCGTCTCTCGGGGAGAGAACGTATAGCCTTGGATCTGAACCGGAAATATTCATTCCGGAGAAGGACTGGCTTTCAATCCGTGAAAATGAGAGATTCCGGCTTAAGGATCTCTGCAATGTTATCCGCACACCAACTGGAATAAGATACGCAGATAATTCCCATGAAGACCTTAAAAAAATCAGAATTGTTCAGTGGACTCCGTCGGACTCATCAGATTTTATCGTGGAAAAACCTGATGGATCAATTGACAGGGGCAAGATAGAGCCACTTTTTTCAAAAGTGAAGGGTGTGTCACAATTCGAGAGATATGGTTACGTCAACATTGATCCCGAAAAAAGGGTTGGATATTACCTGCACTAGTCATCAATTGGATTTTACCTTTACTTTCTCAGGGAAGTTCTTCAGCAACATGATCTCGTCAACGGATTTTACCATCCTGAAGGGTATGGAGATTGCAGCTCCATTCTCTACGAGATCAGGATTGCTATGTTCCAGGTAAACACCATAGATGGAGCCGCGATCGAAATCAATGATTATGTCGCTTATGTCTCCTATATATGTTCCCTTATGGCTGTATACCTTTATTCCAAACAGTTCAGTGATTTCAACCAGCATTTATCTCTCTCCAGCTAGAGCCTGTACCCACATACCTCAAGGAAGTTCAAAAACATTTCCTTGCCATATTCCGTATTATCGACTTCCGGATGGAACTGGACCCCCCAGATGGGGAGGGATGTGTGGTGGAATGCCTGTATCCTGCATGATTCTGATGTCGCGGAGATCTTAAAATCCTCCGGGAGGCTCTTCACCTCATCATTATGGTTTTCCCAAACAGTTATTGTATCGGGAATACCTTTGAACAGCTCATTGTGCTCAGATATTGTTATCGTATTTTTACCATATTCAGGTATTGTTCCCGGCCCCACTTTTCCGCCAAAGTGGAGTGCTATGAACTGGGCGCCAACACAGATGCCAAGGACTGGAAAGGAGTGGTCATCGATATAGGATGCTATATTTCCAAGTTTTGAAAGCTCGGAGTTGATGCTCGGAGCCCCTCCCGAAAGAACAATCCCGTCGCAACCATCAAGCTTCGAACTCTCGACGGTATTGGGAAGTATGGTGCTTTCGACACCCAGGTTTCTTAAAACCCTCCATTCACGATGAGTCCACTGTCCACCGTTGTCGATTACGTCAATCTTCATTCAACTTCTTCTAGACCAAGAGACTTGCTGATCTCCTTGTACCTGTTCCTAATAGTTACCTCGGTAACGCCGGAAACCTTTGCAATCTCCTTCTGCGTTCTCGGTTTCTTCAGGACCACCGACGCGATATAGATAGAAGCAGCGGCAACTCCTGTAGGGCCCTTTCCTGATGATATACCAAGCTCAATTGACTTTCTGACTATGTCCTCGCTCATCATGATTGCCTGTTTATCGAGATCCAGCTTATTGCAGAATTGGGCAACATAAGAATAAGGCGTTGTCGGTTTTATGTTGAGGCTAAGTTCCTTTGCGAGGTGCCTGTAAGCCTTGCCGATCTTCTTCTTGTTCACTTCGGATGCCTTTGAGATTTCATCCAGTGTTCTCGGGAGATTAACCATTCTGCATGCCGCGTAGATTGAGGCACAGACAATGCTCTCTATGCTCCTGCCCCTTATCAGGTTCTTCTCGACAGCCTTCCTGTAGACAAGAGCCGCAGTTTCCTTGATATCTTTAGGTATTCCAAGCTTGGCACCGTTGTCATTCAGCATCTGTAGAGCAAGTGAAAGGTTCCTCTCTGCCGCATTGCTCACTCTAATTCTCTGGTGCCACTTTCTCACTCTGTAAATCTGGGCGCGGTTCTTGTGCGGTATCCTCTTCCCGTAATAGTCCTTATTTGACCAGGATATTTCTGTTGCCAGACCCTTGTCATGACTCAGATACGTCATTGGTGAGCCTGTTCTAGCTCTTCTGTCATCCTGTTCCGAGTCGAATGCTCTCCACTCAGGTCCCTGGTCAATAAAAGAATCCTCCAAGACCATTCCGCAGTCATTGCAAATCAGTTCTCCCCTCTCATAGTCCCTGACCAAATGTTCAGAACTGCACTCTGGGCATCTCTTTGAAACCTTTTTATCATCTTTTTGTTCCATCAGCTCACCATTTCTAAATGTAATCCTGCACGATATTGCGTGTAATATAAAACCGTTTCTATCGTTATTTTTCATGACTATCAGGAACGAGAAATATTTTCCAGGAAACTGTGTGTTTGTAGAGTATTATTATGCGGGTTCCCTTTTATACTTGAGGACGCCGGAAATGCTTTTCATGGTTACTCTTCCTGTCCTGGAAAGATGTATCAGGTGTGACAATGCTTCACCGAATGCAAAATTTTTCTCCATTTCGTTCATGTCAGATAATTGTCTTCCGCGGTTCCACGTGATCCTGGATGCAACTGAGAAAGCGCTTGACCATTCCGCGCATGCGTTCTCTATTTCCCTCAACCTGGAGGAATGATGCCTCTCAATCTCATCTATTCGTCCTGATATTCCTTCGAATGGATGTCCATGACCTGGCAGACAGGTTTTGAAGTTTTTATTTCTTACTTTTTCAAGGCTTTTCAGGTATTCACCAAGCATATCTACCCCTCCTTCGTAAACACCTATGTTCGGAGTTATTCTCTCGAGTAAATGATCACCAGCAAACAGAAGGCCCTGACTCTGAATCAGGAAAGCGATTGAACCAGGTGAATGGCCAGGCACAGTTATGTACGTTATACCATGACTAAGGCTTGAATCCTCTTTTATTAGCATGTCGACTTTCAAATCCAGAAATCTTCTTGCATCGGAACTGAAAGGGAGTCCCTTCGTAATCGACATCTCCAGTTCGGGTGGAAACCCATTCTCAATTGCGCGTTTCACATATCTCTTCTTGAAGCCTTCAGGGTCTTCTGCAATTCCAACCAAAATTCTGTAATCCTGCTCTCCCATTGCGATCTTGCAGCCAGATTTCTCTTGGATTGCAAGTGATCCTCCTACATGATCGACATGCAGATGGGTTAGCATCAGCAAATCAACCTCGCTCACATCGAATCCGGATGAAGCTAAGGATTCAATCGTAGAATCATTCATTCCAGAATCCACAAGACCGACAAATCCATCAGTCCTTATCTCATATAATGATGCAGTTTTAAGGGCCCTTATAGGTATTTCCACTTCATGTAATTTGACAGCGGCATTCATCATTGGGTATCACTGTTAAGGATTACTTTTTTTCCAATCCTGCACTTGATAAGTTAAAGATCAATATATTAGCGAGTCCATAATTTATTGATTCCATATGCATTATAGTGCACAGATCCGAATATTAACGTTTTAATACGAATATTAAAATTTATTATTATGATTTACGCAAAGTATATATATAGACTTTGTGATTCAGGAGGGCGAATGAGAAGGGTCGATAGACTGTCAGTTATAGGTGACGAAATCGTGACTAGGGCTCAAAGAAGCGACCTCTACGCAAAGGTAGTGGATGATAGGGGTAATGTTGTCGGCAAGATTACCAGAATCCTGGGTCCGGTCAAGTCGCCATACGGCGTAGTTAAGTTGAGAACCAAAGACGCTCTGAATATTGAGCTGTTCATAAGGGAGTGAAAAAAATGGTAGAAGAAAAGAAGGAAAAGAAAGGCATTGAAAATATTACCAAGTGTCCTGAGTGCGGATCCGTCCAGCTAATCAGGGACTACGAGCGCGGCGAGCTTATATGCAACTCCTGCGGGCTTGTCATTGATGATGCATATATCGACCAGGGGCCAGAATGGAGGGCTTTTGACTCAGATCAGAGCCAATCCAGGGCACGTGCAGGGTCACCCATGACTTACACAATTCACGACAAGGGACTTTCCACAGATATTTCCTGGAAGAACAAGGACTCATATGGTAAATCTATTCCAACCAGGAACAGGGCGCAACTATACAGGCTGAGGAAGTGGCAGAAGAGGATCAAGGTATCGAATGCTGCTGAGAGGAATCTCTCTCAGGCACTTCAGGAACTCGAGAGAATGGCCTCAAACCTGAGTATTCCAAACGATGTAAGAGAAAGTGCAGCGGTTATCTACAGAAAGGCAGTGAAGCAGAACATGATCAGGGGCCGAAGCATAGAAGGCGTAGTGGCAGGATCCATATATGCTGCCTGCAGACTCACGAACGTGCCCAGGACACTGGATGAGATAGCATCTGTTACAAGGGTCAAGAAAAAGGAGATTGGAAGAACTTACAGGATAATGAGCAGGTACCTCAAGTTGAATATCATTCCATCAAAGCCCGACGATTATGTGAACAGGTTCTGCAGCAAACTTAAGCTGAGTGCAGAGGCAAAGAAGAGGGCAAACGATATTCTTAAGCTCGCAAGAGATAATGACCTTACCTCTGGAAAGGGTCCAACAGGCGTTGCGGCTGCTGCAATTTACATTGCATCGCTTTTAACGGGCGAGCGCAGGACTCAGAGAAGCGTAGCAGAAGTTGCTGGTGTGACAGAAGTAACTATAAGGAATCGCTACAAGGAACTCACAGAGAAACTAGGACTGGCAGTGGAGCAGGAAGAGCAGTAACCTCACCTGCCTTCAATTTTTTCAAATACTTCGAAGCACCTGAGCAGATCATCAATAACATTAACAATTGTTGATATTTTTCTGTCTTTTACTATAATTTCAACGCCATCCGATACTTCAAATGCTTCTATTCGTCCATTATTATCCGGCTCAAGGCTTTTGACGAACTCGCTGGATTCCATACTTGCGATCTCTATCTTCAGAGATGCAGTTATCAACGAATTTGTGGACATCTGGACAGAATTGCTTGAAAAGATAAAATAGATTCCACTATATCTGGGACAAGAGCGGAGGTTGCCGAGCCAGGTTAAAGGCGACAGACTCAAGATCTGTTTTCGTAGGAATCCGCCGGTTCGAATCCGGCCCTCCGCATTCACTTTTGAAATTAGAGATAACTGATTTGCGAAGGGAACACGGGATCAATATATATGGATAGGCAACTATAACACGCTTACCTTTACTTCTGTTAAATTTATGCAGATTGAATGTTTTAACTTAGATATTTTGCCCACTTTTCTGGTTTTTCTTTACCATATTTTACTTTCTCTGCACCTAAAAAATCTGCTAAATCTTCGACTCTCTCGGCAAGTCTGCTTCCAATAATGGCTTCATTCTCGAATCCAGGTTCTGCAAACACTCCTGGGATATAGAGGGTCTTCTGTTGTTTTTCAAATTTCGCGTCTATTCTACCAACGAGGTTGCTGTCCCATAAGATGGGAAGCACGTATGTGCCAAACTTCCTCTTCTCCTTTGGGACAAACTGTTCGAGAATGTAATTAAAATTGAACATTTTTTGAGTCCTGTCTCTCAGTGTAATCATATTGTCGAATGGTGAAATCAGTTTTAAGCTGGGCTCCCATTTATCCGAGACGATTGAGTCAAGAGCCCTAATGTCTTCAGATAGCATGTAATGTGCCTTTGCCTTGTGTTGGCCCTCAATTTTAACTTTCACTGCCTTTTCATCTTCAACTAATTTCTTAAGGGTACCCTTTAAATCGGTATATCTTCCCCTGACAAAATAGCGATAGATGTCGTAATCTGTTGAGGCCCCCAGCGCTCTCAGGGCCCTGATGGCTGTGGTCTTTTCCAATTCAACTGCAGGGATAATCCTTCTTTCAACAGATTGCGGAAGAAAATTATCCGTCAGGTCCCAGAGATTCTGGTTTGCAGAATGGCCCACAACCATGACTTCCCCCGTCATCTGGAGATGAAAAAGCAATTGGGTGACTTCATTACCTGAACTCCAACCATCTGGGTTTTTCTTCCTGTTGCCATAACCTTTGAATTGGCCTGTTTCTGCTGGACCTTCTTGCAACCTCTTTATTACCTTCTGTTTCAGCTCATGATGAGATTTCAGGAATTTACTTGCAGATTCAGCATGATTGGCCCATCCATTCCTCATGGAATCCGGATATCGTGCCATCAAACTGTAAAATATCGGGTAGTCTTCGGCAAGCACCAACCATGCAATTGGTGCCCAATGAAACAATACTTCTTTGTCATGCCACATGATCTTATCCAGTTCTGACCAGTCAAATTTACCAATCCTGCTCCAAATGGAGATTAGATGCGAAGGTGCTACAACAGTGACGGGATCCCACTGAATATACCCTATATTTCTGATTATTGCTTTCAGTTTATTGTTGAACGAACCTCCGGGTGTATTACCGGCAAGAAACTGTTTGCGGATGGTCAGCCTTTTTGCTGCTTCCAAAGAGGTTGTAATTGTTTCAATTTCCATATTATTTCACATTGAAGAAGGGCAAGAACCATAAAATGGAAAATCCCCTTCCCAACATCCATATGAAGAAGCTTTTTAATAGTTTTTATTACCTCATAACTATTTACTCTAACACCTCTTCGAATATTTAGATTGACTTCACCGTTTCATGTGTTTGCGCTAAATATGATTCTTTCACAATATGCCCTCCGATCTTGTATCATAGATGTAATTTGAGCGGTGTAAATCATTTTCATAGAAGGGTTTTATGTCAAACCCTCAGATTGTAAAATTCTCTGAATGCCACAGGGGTAAACGATATGACACAAACAATTGCACCTATCATGTAGAAACTGCCCTGAAGGGTAAGAACCTGAATCAGGATCCCCCCGATAGTACCAGATAAGAAGGTAAGGCTGACACCAAATGTCTTGATGACCCCACTTACCCTCCCCATCATTTCCTGGTCTACAATTTTAATGATTGCTGTGTTTATCACCACGTTGATAACGCCTATAAGAAGGCCTATAACAGAAGTTATTGCAAAATCCGGGTAAACAGATTTGAGAATTCCTACCAGAAAGAGGAGCAAACCGATAGGTAATATTGTCACTATAGAATATAGCCCTACTTTTCCTTTAGCAGCCGATCCAAGAACAGATCCCAAAATTACCCCTATTGTCAGGCTCAGGGCAAGTGTAGTGAAATAAACGGCGCTCAATTTGAACTGGTCCTGGATAAGGTAGGCCATGAATATGCCCAGCGTGCCGAATGCCAGGTTTATTGCAAGTATGATTATTACTAACCCTCTCAGCCTCTTATCCTTGAAAACATATTCAAGACCCTTTCTTATAGAAGAATTCATGTCCTTTTCTGTGGATATGGATGTAGTTTTCTCATCTTTCATCAGGAGAATAGGGATTATTGCAATCGCGAAAATAATGGCAAAACTGTAAATGGCGAAATTGAGTCCAAGTATCAGGAAGACACCTGAGACTGCATATCCCAAACCCTCTGCAACTGCACCAAGGCTTTGTGAAAGCGATGTTCCAGACTGGTATTGTGTCTCTGTCAGAAACTGCTTCGACCAGCTTGCTGAGGTGGAATTCATGACATCAGTTGATAATCCGATAACAAAAGCTACAAAGTATATGGAGAGAGTTTCAATGATTAAATTGTTAACCAAAAGAGCTACAAAAAGAGCGAATATTGAAACGACCCTTGCAGCAGAAACCAAAATTGCAAGGCTCTTCTTGCTTGTGAGCCTATCAACATAAGCGCCGAACGCAAAACTGAAGAAGAGTGGCAGCACTGCCATCCCGTCAGCCAGTCCGGCAAGAATTGAAGATCTGGTGATAAGCAATGCAATCCACAGAACCGAAATCTGGAAACCAGCCAGACCGGTTCGTGAAATAGTTCCTGTTGCCACAAGTAGCTTGAAATTCCCGGTGAAACCTAACTTATGCTGATCTAGCGCAGTCCCTGCTTCAATCATGTTGGATACCCGCCATGTTTATCATACCGGGCAAATTAACTAAGGATTCCTTCCATTCTTTGTTATATGGAAAAGATTTATCAACATTTAAACGCGAAAATAGCGTACCCTCAGCGCTGAACGAAGCAATAAAATGCGTAAGACACGTTATTTTACACATATCTAGCAGATTGTGTCGTATAAATATCACTACTACGTAAAACTAAAATTGATATATTAACTTATCCATGTGATGTCGCTTAGTAGGTACGAGATTCTCTTAGAAGCATACAGGAACCCCACAAAATTCAGGATTATTCTGCTGCTCAGTGAGCATTCTAAGATGACGGTCACAGATATGGCAAAGTCAGTGAAAGTAAGCAGATCCAATCTTTATCATTTCATTGCTCAGATGGTCAAAGATGGCATAGTGAAGCCTCCTGAAGTAATACCTAGAAAGAACTATGTTGAAAAATTTTATCGATTGAACGAGGAAATGTTCAAGGCTGAAGAGATTAAGGAGTGGGAAAAACCTATTCTTAGTGCAACCACTGAAGAAATTAAGGAAACAGTGAGCTCAATATTAATGGGATACTCAATGATCCTTAGCCTTATCGCAGACCGGATTGCCGCTTCTGGAGATGACGATACAGAAAGTCTGAGAAAGTGGCTGATAGAGCAGACTCCAAATACTATATCTTATGCATTAATCACAAAGAGGACTTCAAATAAAATTGATCCCATCTTAAAAGAACTTTGGAGTGCATTTTCCGAAGAAACTAAAGAAGACGATAGCAAGGATTCTACTGCTTGGAGCAGGCTTATGCTGGTTTATTTGCCAATGCTGGGTAAAAAAATCTGAGTGCAGCTACAACATTAAAATTGACTAATGTTTATTGAGATTCTTGTTGATGCGCAGATCAAAGAGCAATCCAGTGTGTTACAACCAATTGAATGTAAATTATTGCAGGTCCTTGGTTAGCTATATCATATCCTGCAAGCCACTGGATATGTCTTCTAAATGCCCCGATAGAAGTCCATTTGCAGACGTCTTCTTAATAATTGGCTTTAAAGCGGCGGAA
>JAKACH010000045.1 GCA_021821635.1 Thermoplasmata archaeon
GAAAATGAGATAATTATTGACAAGTTCGGTGCTACAAGCGCCGAAGGAATATTCGCTGCAGGCGATGTAACCGATGTCCCATACAAGCAGGCTGTAATCTCGGCAGGCCAGGGTTCCATTGCAGCACTCTCCGCCTACAACTATATACAGAAGCTTCGGGGAAAGCCGGTTTCTAAGACAGACTGGAAATCCGTGAAGACTGTAAAGCAGTAAGCCTAGAGTTCTTTTTTTTTATAATTTTTTAATTTATATTCGATCCGGGTACAAAAATCTCCGATTTTAAAGTGCCATACAAATACCTGGAATCGCCGTTCCTGTAAGGAGAATCACGCTACAGAAGTTTTTGCTGCCTATAGCATGGTATGATTTTACATTGGATGAATGCTCGGCGAAATGCGCCTGACAGCCATGAATCCATACCTATCCTTTTTCACTTGACTCTGCGAGGCCCGCAGAATTCCTGACCAAAACGATATTAAGTGAATGCTACATAAAAAGAATGATGGCTACAGGACTTTTGCTAAGAAAGCCCGAGGATACAGATGTTGAAAGCTATTGTCGTAGATACGCCGCTGATTAATAAACAGGCCATTACATTTTACGAGAAAAGCGGGTTCGTAAAGGTTCTCGGACTATCAGAAGAATTCTATAAGACATGGACCAGAATGTCAAAACCTGTCTGAATGCATTTTACTGGGATTTACAAGTCATCATAAACGTTCTTTCTATTTCCCACCTCAACCACAAGGATCACCAGTTTCTCCCTTTCTATGCTCATGATTACTCTGTAATTTCCAGTTCTTAAACTATAAAGCGGGATTCCCTTGAGACGTTTAATGTAATGAAACGGATTCTTGCTGACTAGCTTCATCTTTCCCAAGATTCTTTCGGCGTCGACACTTTCCATTTTCTCTAAGAACCGAACAGTTGTTTCTGTCCATTTTATCTCATAATCAGGCAATTTTTAGCCTCTTCCTCACTTCATCGGTTGTATATACCCTGCCCTCTTTTATGTCCTTCAGGGACATTTCTATCTTCTCAATTGTATCTTTAGAAAGAGGTTCTTCGTCCTCTGCCAGTTCTGAAAGTCTTCTTATGACCGAATCGTAAGACTCGTTTGGGTAGAGTCTCAAAGCATTGAGCCTTTCCTTGAGGTCCTTTTTAATTTGGATAGTTGTCTCCACATTGATGTAATTATATATATATAATTAAAGCTTACTATGGGTAGCTATAACGAGGTATTACAGCTTATGGATGCTATTCATTTAATTAATCAAATCCCTACCTTGCATGCAGATCGGCGGAAACCTTTACGATTTTAACCCGCGTATCCTTGTAAGCAGGTGTTTTTGTTATCGGATCCAGAGAATCTGATGTAAGCATATTCGATGGCAGTTCATGGAAATGGAAGGTTGTGAAGATAACTCCAGACTGCAGGTTCGTTTTGCCCTTGGCATGCGCCCTGAGAGAACCGTTCGCTGACCTGACCTCGATGATCTCGTCTTCCGATATGCCCTCCCTCTGCATGTCTCCAGGATTCATCTCAATATAAGGGCCAGGGCTGATATCGGCAATTATCCGCGATCTTGAGGTCATGGTCGCAGTATGATACTGTTCCCTGAGCCTGCCCGTTATCATGACATACGGGTATTCGGATTCTTCGGCATCAGACCATGTGATAGAGCGGAATCGTGCCTTTCCCCTCATGACGCCGCCTACATGCAGGATTTCGGTTCCAGTTGACAACATAGAAGATACGGGCCATTGCATTCCCCTGTTTTTGAGCCTATCCATCCTGATTCCTTGCCATGAAGGCACTAAATTGGATCGTTCCCTGTCAATATCGGACACATCTTTGAAGCCAAGCTTCTTTCCCATCTTTTCTGCAAGCATTGCATAGATTAGCCAGTCTGGCTTAGCCTGTCCGGGCGGATCGACAACCTTCCTCACCAACTGAACCCTGCGCTCTGTGTTCGTGAATGTTCCATCCTTCTCCAGAGTAGATGCGGCAGGCAGGACAACATCTGCGAATTCCGCAGTTTCCGTCATGAATATGTCCTGAACAACAAGGAAATCCAGTTTCTTCAGTGCTGCTATGACTGCGGAGGTGTCTGGATGCGTCCTGACAGAGTTCTCCCCGGATATATACATAGCGTGGATGTTGCCTTCATGCATAGCATGCGTCATCTCGGTGGATTTCAGGCCCACTGATTCTGGCAAGTGGGCATCCCATGAATCCTCGAACTTCTTCCTGACAACAGGATCCAGAAGGCTCTGGTATCCCGGCAAAGATCCAGGAGAACCTCCCATGTCTGCCCCACCCTGCACGTTGTTCTGGCCTCTCAGCGGATTTAGCCCCCCGCCGCGAATGCCAATGTTACCTGTCAGTATAGCAAGATTGACGAGTGAAGATACATTATCCGAACCATTCCTGTGCTCCGTTATGCCAAGCGTCCAGAAGATGCTGGAAGGCTTGTTCTTAGCGTAAATCTCCGCAACTTCCCTTATCCTGGCGGCGGGTATACCCGTGATCTTCTCAGCCTTTTCAGGCGTGAATGGCACCAGGCTGTCCTCAAATTCCCTGAAGGCTTCAGAATTGTTCTCAACATAGCTGTGATCATACAGATCCAGATCAAGTATGTGCCTCGCCATTGAAGAGAATAGAAAAGCATCGGAGCCAGGCCTGATCTGAAGGAAGATATCAGCCTTTTCAGCAAGATCGACCCGCCTTGGATCCACCACGATGAGAAAGGCTCCCTCCCTCTTGGCTTTCTTGATATAGGCGCTGGCGACTGGATGAGCCCTGTCAGTATTTGACCCGACTACCAAGATGGTGCGTGAGTTCCCCATGTCATGAAGAGGGTTGGTTCCCGCACCTGCACCTGTGGCGTATGAGAGCATAGCGGCCGATGGCGCGTGACAGAGGGTTGCGCTCTGGTCGATGTTGTCGTTGCCAATCACAACTCTCATGAATTTCTGGAAGGCGTAAACGTCTTCGTTTGTTCCCCTGTCGCATGCAATCCCTCCTATGCTGTCTGCTCCGCTCTTCTCCTTGACGGATCTGAGCCGGCTGGCTATCAGCTCAAGTGCTTCGTCCCATGATGCTTCATGGAAAACATCTTCAATGCTTCTTTTCCCAAGCGGGGATCTTTCTACGCCTGCCTTACGTATGAGCGGGGTTCTGAGCCTGTCCGGGCTGGAATTGAATTCCCAACCAAACTTCCCCTTGACGCACAGCATCCCCTTGTTCACGCCAGTTCCCTCGATTCCCCAGGCCCAGATTATCCTGTTGCTGCGAATTCCGTACTGAATGGTGCAGCCGACTGCGCAGTATGGGCATGTTGATGTTACTGTCCGGTCAGCCTTCACCCAGTCCTTCTCTATGAGAGCACCCGTTGGGCAGACATCAACGCATGCTCCGCAAGATTTGCAGCTGGACTCCCCAAGCAGCAAACCGTCGTCGAACTGAATTTCAAGCTCCTGGCCACGGGAATGAAAACCTATGACATCGTTTCCCTGCTCGTCGTTGCATGCTATTACGCATTTACCGCACTTTATGCAAAGTGAAGGATCAAACTCAATCCCGGGATGGCTCCTGTCTATCATGGATGAATGCTCGCCGCTTTGCAGATTTACGATACCATATTCTGCTGCATATTCGTGAAGGCGGCATTTTGCCTCTTTCTCGCCTTCATGTGCACCATGATCAAGCATGAGCATTGACAGTAGCGACTTCCTGTATTCGCCAAGGCTTTCTGTTTCGGTCGTGATCTGCATTCCGTCGCTTATTTTGGTGGAACATGAAGGGACCGGCTTCGGGATGCCTTTCACAGAAACCAGGCAAAGCCTGCATGTGCCGTTGTCATGCCCTTCGTAGTGGCACAGTGCTGGGACATGCACTCCTGCTTCGCCTGCAGCATCAAGAATGGTCAGCCCGCTTTCCACCTTCCTCTGGACGCCATTAAGAGTGATCTGGATCATTGTTTCTCCCCTGAAAAGCAGACTCCAGCCCGGCACTTCCCGTCCAGGTGCTCCTGAAACTCTCCTTCAAACCTGGAAAGAGCGTCAACAAATGTCCTGCCGGCAACCTGGCCAAGGGCGCAGATGGATCCATCAATCATAACAGCGGCGATCCTTTTGCCGTCCTCGATTTCTGCGTCTGTTGCTCTGCCATTCACGATATCCTTCAGGAGACTGCTGATTCTGGCGGTACCAATGCGGCAAGGAGCACATTTTCCGCATGATTCCTTTTCAAAGAACCTTGCAACTTTGTAAGCTGTGTCTACCATGCATCGATCATTTGATAGCACGATGACTGCCCCGGTCCCAAGCCCTGCACCAGCCTTCCTCACGGAATCGTAGTCGAGGCGGATTGAGATATCAGATCCTGGCAGGATACCGCCGGACAGGCCTCCTGGCATAAATGCCTTGATCGTGCTGCTGCCGGAATGGCCGTCCTTTTTAACAAGGCTCGCTGCTTCAATGCCAAGTCTTTCCCTATAAATTCCGGGAGACTTTACATCTCCAGTGAGGCTGTAGAACTTGCTGACTTCATTGCCTCCGGAAGCAAGGATTTCCGGTACATGAAAGACGGTCTCGACGTTATGCACTATTGTTGGTTTTCCGCGCAGGCCCTTCTGCGTTGGAAACGGAGGGCGGAGCCTCGGTTCTCCCCTCTTTCCCTCAACGCTTTCCATTAAAGCTGTCTCCTCGCCGGTAACATAGCTTCCGGGAACAGAGAGCACTTCCACCCTTAATGCCTCAAGAACAGAGGGATGATTCTGGCGCAGTTCAGCGAGGGAAATCTGTATGCTCTCTCTTGCGTTCCTGTATTCTGTCTTGATGGCAATTATGACATTATGCAGACCATTCAGGATTGCAGTCAGAAGAACACCCTCAACAACCCTGTGTGGATATATCTCCATAATGTGCCTGTCCTTGAATGTGCCGGGTTCTCCTTCATGCCCGTTGATCAGGAGAAATGCATCCTTCCTTGCATCACTGGCAAGGGATTTCCATTTTGCAGTGACGGGAAAGCCAGCTCCACCCATCCCCTTCAAGCCTGATTTCTGCAATATATCAATATACTTTCCGAAATCTTCTGACTTCAAGACTTCATCCAGCATGTTATATCCACCTGCACCCGTATACTTTGAAAAGTCCTCTCTTGCCTTCACGACATATTCTGCAGATGACTCCTCAATCTCCTTCAGGGACTGGTTTTCTCGCGTGAAGTATTTTCCTCCGAGCCTTACGACAGGCGCATGATCACAATAACCAAGACATGACTCTTTTTCGAAATGCTTTATCGCTTCGCCATCCGGGCTTTCCGGATATTTGAGTGAGCAGGGCAAGCCGGTGCATATCCTGTCGCTGCCTGTATCCATGTTGTAGAAGGAGGTTATGCTGCTGGCTCTTGCAATTGATATATTGAACTCTTCTGCCAGATCACGAACAATGTCTCCGCTCTGCTCACTGCTCTTCTTCAGATCCTCAAGCCTGTCTAGAATGGATTCGCCATGGTTTACTCCCTTACTGCTCAAAAGATCGCCCCTCCTTTCTCCTTTAAGCAGTGCGCTATCCCTAATTGTACCGAACCTTGATGTGAACTCAAAGAATAGCATTCAGGTGACAGGAGCAAACACTTCCTATCAGATAACTGCCTGCCGAACTTTAAAAAGTAGTACTGATATGTTCGGCATTTTTGTAGTTTTACCTTCTTAAGAATCTTACCACAAGAAACAGCAGTTTTCAGCCGGGATTAAATGTATATAAGGAATGTTCAGAGCGCATAACATCTAAAAGATGCACAGTAGATACGAAAACAGGAACTTTGGTCATCACCGAAAGTGATCATTCCAGAGATTTCTAGACTTGCGTCTATCATGCAGTTTAATAATTTATTAAAGATCAGCGCCCATGTCAAAAGACGACTTAATGAAAGAAGTTCAGGGAATAATGAAATACAGTGCAGAAAAACTTCCAGGACAGTTTAACGCATTCGGAGGATTTAACCAGTCTGTACTGGCAGATGGAAAGCTCTCGCACAAGGTCAAGGAGCTTATAGCAGTAGCATTGTCGCTGGCGAGCCCCTGTGAATGGTGCATAACCTACCACACTGTCGAGGCAAAAAAGAGCGGTGCAAGCGATGAGGAAATTCTTGAGGCTGGATTTGTGGCAGTGCTGATGGCAGGATCACCGGCCCTGATGCATATGAACATACTCAAGGATGCCCTGGATGGAAAGAAATAATCGGGATAATGCTATAACCGTACTTGAGGCGAAAATAATGAGCGGTGTTCCGGGTGACTACAAATATGAGAGAGTTCTGCCAGACAGTGTGGAAAAGGTTTTTTCGAAGCTTTCCCAGAAGTTGAAGGAATCAGGCTATGTGATCCTGTCCATAGTTGATGTCAAGGAGACTTTGAAGAATTCAGGACTTGATCCAGATTTCAAGCCTTTTTACATACTGGATGTATGCAAGCCAAAGGCTGCACAGGCAATGATCGGATCTAATGACGAATATGGATTGCTTCTCCCATGCAGGATAATGATCACTAAAAAGGGCGATAAGACTCTCCTTGGAATGCTGAGAGTGTCCGAAATCGCCTCCAAATACCTTAAAGAGGAAAGAGAAAAGGCGCTTCAGTTTGAAAGAGAATTGATAGATTCCATGAATTCTATCTGATATTCTCCTGTTTCAGAAGAATTTTCTCTATTATTATGAGATCTGAGGACGTTTATCAGAAAAAATGGATATTTGCGAGCCTGTCAGGGTACATCATCAATATATTCCCAAACCTCTGGTTACATAAAGTTTGTCGGCAGCAAATTTATCCTTTGACAATGTGTTTGTTATATTAATTATATTATACCTATAATATTCTAAGAAGCTGAAAAACATTGAACTTTTGGAAATATGCCGTGAGCCGGGATCGAACCAGCGACCTCCAGATCTTCAGTCTGGCGCTCTCCCAACTGAGCTACCACGGCGCTGCAAATGAGCCGATGTTAAATCGTTATTTAATTTCTTTGACATGAATCGCCCGATCATAAAATATATGCGAATATGCATATGCACTATGTAATGGAAGAAAAGCTGGCCGGCCTTAAAGGTCATTCTGATATCGGGATAACTCAGTCCTATCTGCTGTCTTTTCTTTCAGGATCTGTTGTTGCGTTGTCTTATGTATTCCTGCCCCTCAGGATAATTGCCGCAAATAGCATCGACTACGATACGATGGGAATCATAATCTTTGTTTTTCTCTTGTTTTTCATGCTCAGCAGGATCCCCAGCGGATTGATGGCTGCCTCGGAATACAGGAATTTTGCAGCACCGACGGCTTTTCTGCTTCTTTCAGCATCTCTCTTCGAGCTCTACACAGCAACCGTGCTGGAGCAGTTTCTGCTTTCCGCGCTCGCTCTTGGGGCAGCGATGTCCTTCGCTATCGTAGCCATAAATGCGAAGCTGTCGGAAAGCTACAGCAGCCAGAAGATCGGTTTCAGGAAATGGCTAGCCCTGCTGCTTGGAGTGCTTTCATTTCCGTTTATACTTGGGTTTGATGTACTTACGAGTATCCAGTACCTCCAGTTGATGTATTATCTGGTTCTAATGTTGCTGGTTCTTGGAGTATTCTTCCTTGCCGTTGCATTAATGGGCTTTTATAGCAAGAATGGCAGGCCTCTCAGGGACGACATGTTTGCAACCATATCCAAGACTTTTGCCCCGCTGAGGATGCTTTCAAAGATAGACAAGAAGGGTTACTTCCTGAGCACGCTGCTTATTGATACTTTGTTTGTTTTTTCTGCATGGTCGATAATCATATATCTTCCCTATTATTCTTACAAGCTCCTGAATTCTGTTCCAAGCCTGCTTGTCACCTTCACGATAGTTTCCCTTTTCTACCTTGCAATGAGGTTCGCGGGACGGAAGCTGAAATCAGACGGTTTCAGGTTTGCTTCCTATTTTTTCAGGCCTGTGGCATTTATCATCGCATTCTTCATGCTATCGCTCGCGACTACTTTCAACTTCATCCTTTACGCACTTCTCGTTCTAGCTTCCGTTGGTATATTCGAGGAGGGGGCGAAGCAGTTCGTCGAGTTCTCGTTCAGTAAGGAGGATCGGCAGATAGTAAGGAGAGCATCACAGTTGCTGAAGATGCCATTCGTCGTTCTGGCACCTTTGTTCTCTTATGAGTTCTTCTCCATATCCACGTCATTGGGCTTTGCCTCAGCAATAATACCAGCAGCCATCTCGCTTCTGATTTCGACGTTTGCAGTCAGCAACAACTCGCTGAGGGTTTTTGCACCCGGCTGAAAGTACTGCTGATAATGTGACTGTCATATGTTGCAGAATTTGACCGTAACAAGTTTGCCCGTTATTTCATAGCTTTTCTTGAACCCGGGAATATTCATGGCTTCGATATCCTTCTTACTAATCCCATGATGGTGCATACCGCCATTTCCATTCTCTGGATTCGCGATAAAATTTTCATAGATCAGAAGGTTTCCAGCCGACAGGTATTTTCCTGCGAGAACATTAAGATCTCTTGGACCGTCTGACCAGTGATGATAAGAAAGGGAAGAGAATATCAGATCAAATTTTTCTGTGGTGCTTATGCTGCTGCTTTTACCCACGACGCTTTTAACCCTTGGTGAAAGAGACAATCGCTCAAACCTCTTATTTGCAATCTTCACCATGGTACTGGAAGGATCCACGCACAGGATTTTAGCGAGCGGCAATTTCTGCGCTATGAGCGCAGCTGCTATTCCCGGCCCACTGCCTACTTCAAGAATATTCGAGGGATTCAATGAAACAATATCTTCCAGGGCCTTGGAATAAACTGTTTTGTGCCGTCTAGATAGAGAGGCTGCAATTGCATAGACTCTGGCAAAGACCGGACCGAATTCTTCCTTCTCATCATTTGATGTTGCTGCTCTGCTTTTTGCCATGTCCTTTCTTCTATTTCGATATCGAAAAGTGATATAAAGATAGCTCAGATCAACAATAATCTGGTGAATTGGCATCAGCAGGTTCTAATGCAGAATGTTTCACTTTTTATGCATTTTGATTCACAAGAGATAAGAAATGCTGACTTGCACACCCCCTAAAAATTAATGATATCCGAAGGTGACTCCGAATGGATGTGATAATCCTGTGAATTTGAATCAAATATAAGATTCCCGTCAACTTCTTGACTGGTGATTAAGACCCATACTGTAGAGAATAAAATGAACGATAATGATTGATTGGAAGAGAGGATATTTACAGATTCAGCAGAAAATTAACCCTTCAGACAATCAGGACATACACAGTCATTCGCAACTTTAGATATGTATTCTCTCTTTTCTTTTGCAACAGGGACAAATGTGCACCAGCATAATCCAGGCGAGCCGCAAACAAAGGATTTATTGCATATCCCGCATTTTACTGTCCGAGACACACCGGTTCAGGACAGCACCGTGTAAAAACTTTTACCAGCTACTAATTTCCCTAAAATTTTAGAAAAATATCAAACATATTGCCTGCACATACTATTGCAGATTTAGACGTCTGTTGAGTTCAGGCTTTAATCTTGGGAATGATTTCGTAATGCCTCAATCTACCATCTTAATCTGTTTATATGTGAAACCTGTTAAGTAAAAGGAGTATGCTGAAGCTCAGGAAAATATGAAACAAAATGCATGTAAAGTGGCCCTCACCAATAATAAGTGCACACTGTAATGCCTTTTTTCAGTAACCTCCAATTCCACCGGACCCTGAAGAATTGCTGCTGGCAACGGTAAGGTTAAGGAACTGTTCTGCGATTCCCTTAACAACGAAACCGTTGTCTGGTGCCGG
>JAKACH010000046.1 GCA_021821635.1 Thermoplasmata archaeon
AGCTTCCAGTGCCGGATTAGTCATGCCCAGTGCCATTGTTATCCCTTCTTTCACTATGTCTATTCCGGTGGCCTTTGACACGTAAGGGATGCTCCTGCTTGATCTGGCATTTAGTTCTATTATGAAAATTCCATTGCTGTTTGCAGCAACCTGGAGATTTGATATTCCCTTCAGCCTGAACTCGTGTACAAGAACCCTGACGATTTCCGTGAGCTTTTTCCTTGTTTCATCACTTATCAGAGATGGACCGAGAACGGATATGGCATCCCCGGAGTGAGTGCCCGCTTCCTCCAAATGAACGGAAATTCCGCAGATAAGGAAATCGGATCCATCGGATATGAAGTCCAAATCCATTTCAACGGAATTACTCAGGTATTCACTTATGAGGACTGGATGCTCCGGGTAAGTTGCAAGTATCTCCTTGATCCTTCTGATGCCATCTCTCAGATCGTACACAATGTCCATCGACCTTCCGCCTATTATGAAAGAAGACCTGATTATGACGGGAAGCCTGATACGCTCAAACACGGTCTCAGCGTCAATCTCGTTCCTGACTATTGCAAAGGGAGGTTGAAGCAATCCCGCTGACCCGATTGCGTTGGCGAATTTCGTTCTTTCTTCTATCCTGTATATATCAGATGGGGATGTTCCCAGGAACATTTCCTCGCCGAAAAGATCAGCTATCTTCACCGCCATATTCTGGCCGGTCTGGCCGGAGAACTGTATCATAATTTTTGGAGCGCCTTCCCTGTGAATTATATTCACAACGTGCTCGAGCGTGAGAGGCTCAAAATAGAGCCTGCTCGAAAAGTCAAAATCAGTCGATACTGTTTCAGGATTGGAATTTACCATTATGGTTTCGAACCCTGCTGAAATTAAAGCCCTGGTCGCTTTCACTGATCCGTAGTCGAATTCAAGCCCTTGAGAAATCCTGTTTGGACCGGACCCCAGGACAATTACCTTATTCGTCTTGGAGGAAGGAGGAAGCTCATCTTCGCCATTATATGTTGAGTAAAGATAAGGAGTGGATGATGCAAACTCCGCAGAGCATGTATCTATTACCCTGTAGGATGGGATCATGCCTGACTCCACTCTATGCCTTACGACATCGATCTCTTCAAGTCTGGCAAAATGTGCTATTATTGAATCTGAGACGCCGAAGCGCTTCAGATCCTCGAGGTTCTCGGGTATTGAACCGATGCTTATCCTCGCGATCTCATGCACAATGTTCTGTATCTTCTGGATAAAGTAAACTTGGTAACCGGTCAGGCTTGATATCTCAACAGGATCCATTCCGGAAATCAGTGCGTCGAAGATCGCAAAGATGGTAAGGTCATTCGGCTCTCTTAGCAGCGATAGAAGATCGTTCCTGGGCTTGTAAAGGCGCAGTCTCCTGGATTCAGTGGTATCAAGAGATGCAATTGCTTTCATGAGCGCCTCCTCGAAATTTGCCCCGATGCCCATTACTTCGCCAACCGATCTCATCTGGACACCTATTTTCCTGCTTGAGCTTATCTTGTCAAAGGGCCATCTTGGTATCTTTACTGTTATATAGTCAAGTGAAGGCTCGAACGCTGCCGACGTGTTTTTTGTGAGCGGGTTCCTTATTTCCGGCAAGTTATATCCCAGAAGTATCTTTGTCGATATCCTTGCGATTGGGTATCCTGTTGCCTTTGAGGCGAGAGCAGAAGATCTCGATGTTCTCGGATTCACTTCAACGACGTAGTATTTCTCGCTCACGGCATCAATGGCAAACTGAATGTTGCAGGCCCCGATAATATGCAATGCCCTTACTATCTTGATTGCAGCTGACCTCATCATCTGTATCTCATAATCGCTTAGCGTCTGGCTCGGCGTGACAACGATTGATTCTCCGGTATGAACACCCATTGGATCGAGGTTTTCCATATTACATATTGAAATGCAATTATCTGCGGAGTCTCTTATCATCTCGTATTCAACCTCGATCAGCCCCTGGATTGACTGCTCGATCTCCAAACTCTCTCCAGGATTATCAGAAAAAAACTGGTTGCAGTAGGATTTCAACGAATCCAGGTTGTTGACGATGGTACCACCGGACCCTCCAAGTGAAAACGAAGTTCTGACAACGTAACTCTGATCCTGCATGCCTGATATTGATGATTCATAATTCTGAACATTAAGGAGGAACGAATCAGGTACGGGCTCGTTAATGCTTTTCATCAGTTCGTGGAACATAGTCCTGTTTTCGGCTCTTTCGATATCCTCGGGAGATGTTCCGAGAAGCCTGAGTTGCGGGCCGAACATGCCTGATCTGTGCATTTCCATCGCTGCGTTAAGGGCTGTCTGTCCACCAACGGATGATATTACTGCATCAATGCCCTCCTTCTCTATTATCATTCTTATAATATCCAGGCTGATGGGCTCAATATATACCCTGTCAGCAATGGATCTGTCCGTCTGGATGGTGGCGGGATTAGGATTCAGCAGCACAGACACGAGACCTTCCTCCCGCAGGGCAAGCGAGGCCTGGGAGCCGGAATAATCAAACTCTGCTGCCTGTCCAATAACAACTGGACCCGATCCGATCAGCAGGACCTTTTTCAGTTCAGGATTCAGCGGCAATCAGGCTTTCAACTCCTTTCTTATCTCTTCAAAGAATCCAAGTGTATCATGCGGACCAGGAGAGGCTTCAGGATGATATTGAACACATCTTACATTGTTCTCAGGATCCTCGAGTTTCTCGGGCGTTCCGTCGTTTGCATCCCACTCTACTATTCTCATGCCTTTTGCTTCGGCAGATGACTTATCCACAGCAAAACCATGGTTATGCGTTGTTATCCTTACGGCTGTGCCGTCTGTTATCGCATGATTCGATCCCCTGTGGCCGAAATGCATTTTGTATGTTCTTGCTCCATAGGCAAGAGCAATGATCTGCTGGCCAAGGCATATGCCGTAAATCCTGGTCTCGCCAATCATGCTCCTCACATATTTCACTACGTTCCGGAGATAAGGTGACTCAGGATTACCCGGACCATTGGATATGAAAATAGCATCATATCGTTTATCAGGCACTTCCATGTCATACGGTACGACGGTGAGATTTGCCAGATCTGCCATGTTGTCCATCACTGATTTCTTGGACCCGGTGTTGATGAATAGAATTTTCTTTTCAGATTTGCTTTTTCTTATCTCACTGATGCTGTGGGTTACTGTGGGATAGATCAGATCTTCAACAAATGGATCCTTTGAAAAATCTTTTTTTCCATCCGATTGCGAAATCCAGGCTCTCATCGATCCTTTTTCCCTTATCTTCCTGACAAGGGATCGGGTCTCAATACCATCAATTCCCGGGACACCTGCAGATCCCAGGAATGCAGATAGCTCATCTGAAAAACCTCCAAGAGGAATTCTGGCGTGTGCCTCCTTTGTTACTATACCTGAAACATGCGGAATCGAGGATTCCATCTTCCCTTTATTCAGGGGATAATTGGCTATTGTCGGAAATGCGAAAACAAGTATCTGTCCCCTGTATGACGGATCGGTAACTGATTCCAGGTATCCTGTCATGGAAGTCGTGAATACAAGCTCTCCGTAGGCTGGCTTGTTTGCACCAAAGCCTATCCCGGAATAAGTAGATCCATCTTCAAGCGTTAAATAATACATTATTCAGTCTAAAAAGACGTATGGTACCGCATGATATAATATTCTCCATTTCTGCGGAGCGAATCGAAGGGGAAGACATGAAATATTATGACATCGATTGAGATTCCCCTGAGAATCGCAATACAGCACAGGTAAGAAAAAAATGGAAAGCAGGTATACAGTCAGAGGGCTTAACAGAAGGATTTACTACATTGGGCTTACCAGACTCATAAGATCCACAGGCAGATCATCGACTTTTATATTCATGCCCCTTGTGCTGATTGAGGTCTATAATCTATCCTTCCTCCTTGCCGGTGCTTTGCTGGGTGTTGCAACACTTATCATGGCCATCGTTCAGCTCTATTCAGGCCGCCTTACTGATCGACTTGGCCGGAGGTTTTTCATGGTCCTTGTTCCGATTCCTAACGTACTTTTCTTCTTCCTGATGTTTCTTTCTGTCCTCCGGCATTTCTCCTCGATAGTACTTGTCGGAAGCTGGTTTGCCTCTGTCATTGTGAATGCGCTTCAGTTCCCGGCTTTACAGGCGTCCGTTGCAGACATGAGCACGCCCGAGGACAGGATGTCCGCATATACAATGGTCCGGATCATGGTGAATACGGGTACAGCGATTGGCCCACTGCTCGGCGGATTTCTGGCAACCATCGGTTTCGAATACATCTTTCTCGTTGCTTCAATTGCGACTATAGTTGAGATCTTCATCCTGTATCTGGCAGTTCCAGAAACCTATTCTCCGCAGGCGGAATCTGCATCGGCATACAGCCAGAAGGGATTGAAATCGACGCTTGGAAACAGGTTCTTTCTAAGCTTCGTTCTTGTTGGCATACTGTTCATGTTCTTCTACAGGCAGCAGGGTGTCTCTCTTTCTGTATATGCGATAGTGCTGTCGAAGTTACCGCTCATCGATCTTGGATACCTTTACGCTATCAACGGCCTCCTTGTAGTGCTGCTGCAGTTCAGGATCCTTAAACTCATGACGTCCAGATGGTCTCCCCTGGTCTGGCGGGGGGTAGGTGTGCTTTTTTATGCCGGTGCATTCCTGGTTCTTGCAATTTCACCAGCGTTCATTATAATCATAATATTCATGATAATATCAACAATGGGGGAGAATTTCACTTCTCCAACCACGCAGACAATAGTAACGCTTATTGCTCCCGTGGACAAGAGAGGAACTTACATTGGAGCATACAGTTTCTATACCAGCTTTGGAAGCTTTACCGGATCAGTTCTTGGCCTGCTGCTGCTATCTTACCTCAGGGGGATAACACCGTTATTCTGGGTGCTGGTAAGCATTGGGACATTCGTAATTGCCATTCTTTACATGTTCCTGGATCGTAGTTTCCGGCCACAGTTTGCATCCGGATTGACTGCAACATGATCTCCTTTCTGTGCAGGTCATTCGTCAAGTACTTCATTAATAACCCTGAGGGCGTTCTGCCAGGCCACTGCCGGAGCATGATCGCCGAGAATCCTCTCCATTTCCGCGAGTTTCTTTACGCTCTCAAACCCAACAGGAACATTGCCGGGACTGAGTCCCAGGAAGTCTGTGCCTAGCGATACATGATCCCAGCCAAAATTGCTGCCTATATATTCAGCATGCCTGCGGAAATCCTCGAGATTGGGGTCATTGCTGAGTGTCTGTGGGATCGCTGTCAACCCGATGACACCGCCCGTTCTGCAGATTGCTTCAATTTCCTCATCGTCAAGGTTCCTGATGTGCTTCATGACAGCTGACGCGTTTCCATGAGAGCAAATAACCGGTTTCTTTGCACTGTTGCAAACATCAATTATGGTACGCTTGCTGGCGTGCGCCACATCAATAATTATGCCGAGGCGGTTGCATAGGTCAACCAGATCCTCGCCATAACCGGTTAGCCCATAGTCCTTCTTTGACATGCAGGAAGCTGCAAACTTTGTGTCATAATTCCATGTTAATCCCATACATCTGAGACCGAGGTCCTTCAGAATATATGCATCATTCGGATCGGTGAGCGCGTCTGTTCCTTCAATGGATATCAGGAATTTCAGCGATCCAGCTTGAAGATCGGCTTTTCTGCGTACAATTTGTATGCCCTGGCTCCTGCTGAGGTAATCGTAAAACTTGAATTGTTCCAGTAGAAGGTGAAGCATGGGTGCCGAAGATTGGGATGGAAATTTGTAGTTTGTAGACTGCTCTGATACGCGCTCATCCCAAGTGTACACATGCGGGAAGATGGATGCGAAGACAAGCACATCACCAAGCCTTCTGAGACTTACAATATTTGACTGTTGAGCGACGTTGATGATGTCAACATTATGCGACGAAAAAGCAATATCTTCATGCAGATCTATGAATCTCATGCTGACATGGATAGGAGTGCAAATCTTAAAGCTTCTTTAGCCTGGCTATAAATGCTTATTGGCATTCTATAGGTGACTGGGCATAAAGGAATGAATCTTTTCTTTTAGACGATGATTGCGCAATTACGGAGATGCATTACTCTCACCTTTAACAAGGAATGGTGTCAGAGAAGCAGCTATCAGGGCTCCGGCAGAACTGAGAAGCGCACTCACAAGAAACATGAGCGCCCATAAGATCGTTGAAGATATTCCTGCAAGTGTTGCCACCTCATTCATGATGGCGATCTCGTATGTAACAGGCAGTAATATAACATAGATAAGTGAAACCAGCAATCCAGCGATAAATGTTGATAGGAAGATAATCACATTTCTCTTTTGAACAATGAGCGCAGCGGCAAAGCCAGCCAGGACAATCAGGTACCATATTCCAGTCAACAAAAGAAGAAAGCCCAGTATCAGTGCAATGACCAGGGAAGAAATGAAGGCAACATACTGATTCCTGTTTATTGCTGACATTTCACCCCACCTCTGGGTTAAGATGGATTACAGACATCACATTCGCGCTGCTGATGTCAGAGGCTTTTGCCACAAATAGAAGCGAAAGGTAATCACCGTTTATCCAGTTCATCACATAGTTAGAATACTGGCTGCTCGCAGGATCCTCACTCTGTCCGCCCGGATATACCCCGATCGACCTGGAAACGTTTGAGAGATTCACAACCATTACCCAGCTCTGCCCGCCGGTCGGATAATTTGCCGGACCGACTCCAGAGGCATCATTCGGCGTATTGAAATCTCCACCCTTTGAAATGGGCCCAACATTGAAGCTGCTCAAACCGAAGAGATTCGGAAAGAGGAAGCCGTAGAATTTTCCCCATGTGAAGTTACCTGATGGATACAGCGAGAGAAGATGTTCCATGGCCTGTGCAACAGCCTGTTGAATCAGGCCCTGCATCGTCGACTGGTTGTCCGCAGAAAACGGTGCCGCTGAATCGTTCAGAATGTAATGAATCAAATCAACTTCCATGGATGCATAACCTGTTGTGTTGGGAAGGCTGCCGCCCATTCCGGATGGGACTCCTAGCACCTCGTTATTGCCCGGGATCCATCCGATCTGTTGAAGATATGGCATGAACACATCATTGAAAAGGTACTGGTAAGTGAAGAACCAGAGCGAAGCAGCAGTTGAGCCAGCCCCCATGCTATAATTCCATCCGGAGAATATCGCGGCTGCACGCTGCAGCGTCGTATTCGAAGAATGTGAAATATATGACATTATCTTCGGTACCGCCAATTGTGCAGAATAGTCTGTATAGTTATGCTGCTGAAAAGCCGATAGATCGTGAACGGAAATGCCAGTATGGTTATTCAGGTAGTTCACCTCCATCATAGCCCTGAAACCGTCTGAAAAGGACATTGTATTGCCATACCAGAATGGATATGCGGGCCCAACCTGCCTCTGGTTTGAACTGACGATGTACCCATCGCTTGGATTCACGACCTGGGGAACCATGTTGTACGGGACCGAACCGGAGATGTATTCCGAACCAGAGCCAGGCATAATTGCTCCAGGGTTATATGTTGTCCCGGAAAAAATAGGGTAGAATGCAGGGGAAATGTCTGCAATCATTGTGCGGTTCGCAAAAGCAAAGTTCTGGTATGGTGCCTTCCATATAGAAAGAGCGTTCCTGAAATCATTCCAGTTGGAAGATGTCATTATGTTGAGAAGGGCGCCAAGATCATTCGAGAACATGTTACCCATCCAGTCCATCACTAAGGCTATTGAGCCGTTCTGAACCATGACAGGGCCAAGGTTGGTCCAGTTGACTTCCATGCCGTTTATCCTGTATGTCTTGAGAGGATGCAGGGTAGAGTTCCAGTAATAGCTGTTGCCAGAAATTTGCTGGACAAAGAAAAATGTACCATCTGATATTGCCTGCGTGTCTGTGAGCGTCCAGGCAATGTTGCTGTTGAATCCGATAACAATTGCAGGGTCTCCCGGCAGGACTACGCCGTATGCGTCTATGCCGGGCGCCACCAGCTGCACCTGAAACCAAATTGCCGGTAAGCTGAAGCCTAGTACTGGCCCTCCCATGAGTATGGGGTTTCCGGTGCTGGTTCTGTTGCCTGCAATAACTATCTCATTGCTGTGATCTGGGACATTTACGGGAAAATATGTTGGCGGATCGTACTCAAATTCCTTTAAAAGGAGCCTTGTCATGGAAATAACGGTGGCATTTGGGGAATAGGTATTCTGGGATTCGGCCAGGACGCTGGGATTTGCTTGGCCAGAATAACCGGCATAATAGTACGATTGCACGGGAGAAAAAGTCGGTATAAGGTTGTAAGTTGCATTTCCAATCATGCTGTATATCATGGAAAATTGCAGACCGGTGTCTCCAAATTCAAGTGTTTGAGCCATTATTTCCTGTACCGCGAACGAGTAAACAGGTGTCCAGTAATAGGGCGTAACACCAAGCAGCTTGAATAGAAGTGGAAGCGTATTATGCGCCTCAGAGTAATTTATATACGCGTTTATACCGTCTGCATATGAAAGAAGAGCAGTAGAGGTAGTGGCATCTGTATTGTTGGTCGCACGATTGTCAAATACTGTCGACCAGTCCATTTCTGCTGTTATGGGCGCACCTGTCATTGTCTGGAATTTGTCATAGTTCTGGTAACTTTGTCCAAAGAATGTGCTCATCTGTCCCATTCCCTCAAGGCCAAATACTTCTATCTGGAAAAGTCTGTTTTTTGCCTGTATGAATCCGAGTGAATAATAAAGATCAGAAGCCGATTGCGCATAAATATGATACACACCATTGGAGTCCTGAACCACATTGACCGCATTTTGCAGGCCAGGAAGGTTATAGGTTTGATTGGAGATTACAAGGTTTCTTGAATTCTGTATCACGCCTTTAGACGGGTTAAGTATGCTCACAAGAGGTGTGATACTGCCAATAACCACAATAAGGACAACAATAATTACGCCAAGAATTGGCGGTACTATCCTTCTCCATCTCATGTAATCTACAAGATTTGGAGCATTATCTATTTTTGTACACCCTCTGTGTACACAAAGAACGCACTCAGATCACTACGAAAATAGCCCCCGAAAAGCGATGGGAAAAAGAGCAGGACCAACCATTTACCTAGACGTCGTTTGTCCTGAGCCATTTTAATATTTCCGTGAAAGCTTCCGAATCTAGCTTTGCTTCCATGGAGTTATAGTGGGAACCCGCATAATCGGCACTGAGCTTTTCCAGGGGAAGGTCTTCATGTTTCAGCACATGATTGGCATTTTCTGGATAGACAAAAGAAACGTTCGGAGATGCCTTCGCTGCTTCTTCCAGTGCTCCACCATCAATCCGCCAGTCGGATTGGATATCTTTTTTGCCAATTAGCACCAATACTGGAACCGTTATCTTTGCTATATTGTCCGATAGCCTGTATTCCCAAAGTTCCTTTGAAAAAGGAAGATTCGCAGGATTCTCCAGAGACAAAAGCAGCATCTCTACCCCCTGCGGCATAGATGAATTGTGTCTAATCGGTTTTCCAGCGAGAAAAGCTTTAATCGAGACGTCATAGTATTCCACTATTTCTGCC
>JAKACH010000047.1 GCA_021821635.1 Thermoplasmata archaeon
CTTCTCTCGCAATAAAAGCGCATCAAGCTTGTTTTTCGTATAATATTTATTAGCAATGCTCCAATTCAATAAAGATGGCAAACGGTTTCTGGAAGGAAATCCGGAGAATAATCATAGTGATCGTAGCAGCAATAGCTATTGTTATTGCTGCTGGCTATGTCTTCGATTTCATTGCAATATATGAACCAATCCTCGTTCCGTACAGGGAATACATTCTCTATGCAATTGCAGCAATAATCATATTCGGCTTTGCACACATCATCAACAGGACTATAGGAGTCTTTATAGAAAGGGCATCTTCTAAGCCGGGAAAGCATAACTATCGTGGTCTCTATACACTAATCAGGGCGCTGATTTACGGCGGAGCAATAGCTTCCTTTCTTGCTTATATAGGAATAAGTCTCACGGGTGCTCTTATCGGAGGCACAATCGGTGGCCTGATCATATCATTCGCATTACAGAATACCGTATCCAGCTTGCTGTCTGGACTATTACTTTCCAGTTCGGGTGTTATAAAACCGAAAGAGCCCATGTCATTTTATTCATGGCTGTTTAACAACCCTGTAGTGGGAGAAGTGCTTGATGTAAGCGTCCTGACAACAAAGGTGCGGACAACGGATGGACTTGTCACCGACTTACCCAACACAGGATTACTGGGGCAATCACAATTTACCAGCCTCGTAAGTGGTGATCATTTATCATACAACGTGCTTATAGGTTTCAATCCGGATGTACCCATCAGGCAGATAATCAATGAAGCAACCGTCGCTATTGATAAAATCAAGGAAAATATAGGATTGCTGGAGCATCACTCGTTCTTCTTCTCAAAAACATTCAACAATAGCAGTGTAAAGGTAATCTTCTTCTTCGACGATCTGAGCAAGTTTAATCTTATAGTGCACGAGATCACTACTGCTTACGAAGAAGCATACTGGAAGATAAAGAACAAAATGGCAGAAGATGCAAAGAAATCCTCGGGTTCAGTTCCTTGAAACGAGGGTAACAATGTCCTCATCTCTGAGTTCATAGTCCAGGCCGGCCCTTATCTCGCTCTGTTTCCTCTTGCTGTTGAGTATTATTGCATACTTGAATGAAGACAGCATTTCCCTGCTTATCTTCCTGCAGACTTCTCTTACCCTGACCCCGCTCCGGAGTATTAGAGGCCTTTCGTAATCGACTTCGCCTGACTTTTCTCTGAGATATATCCTTACGAGATTAAGCCCTCTGAAAATCAGGTTCTTTAGATCTTCGATACCTTCGCCGGTGCTTGCAGATATGAAAAGGTATTCAAGCTTGGGCGGAAGAGCTGAGACTATCTCCTTCCTGTCATGGGGAAGGTCACTCTTGTTGATCGCAATTACTGCAGGAACATGCATCGTATTACCGCGCAGGAAATCTATGATGTCATCAACGTCAACGTTTTCCCTGATGTAGAGATCACAATTTGTTATCTTGAATTCCTTCAGTATCTCTTTTATCTCCTCTTCCTTGACGCTTATTGTCCTTGGAGAATATATCCTGATTCCTCCGCTCCCTGTCCTTTTCATTGCGATGTTTTTCTTTTTTCGACCTACTACGATGCCTGCATTCCTCAGTTCAAGTATGATTGTGTTCAATCCCTTGCTCTTCACATCGGTAACAAGAAGAATCAGGTCAGCCGCTCGAACGGCACTGAGAACCTCCCTGCCTCTACCCGAACCGGAAGCAGCGTTTTCAATAATTCCAGGAAGATCAAGGATCTGAAGGATTGCACCATTATATTTCATGGTGCCTGGAATTACCTTCAAGGTGGTGAATGCGTAACTTCCTATCTCACTGTCCGAATTTGTAAGCCTGTTCAGTATGCTGCTCTTTCCTACGTTTGGAAAACCCACAAGTGCAACTGTTGCGTCCCCGCTCTTCTGGATGGCAAAACCTCTACCCCCTCCCTTTTTGTGAGACTCGGCTTCAATAATTAGCTGAGACATCTTTGCCTTGAGTATACCTATATGATGTTCAGTCGCCTTGTTATACTGAGTCTTCTTGATCTCGTTCTCGATGTCCTTGATTCTTTCCTCGATTGTCGGCACAGTTATCTCCCTAATTTCAGCTCAAATGCATGTATTGTTTCTGTTTCGAAATGTTCACTACCCAGCATTGCGAAGTCGAAATTTCTGAATTCGTCAACCAGATTGCTTATATTAGTGAGATCAGATAATATAAGATAAATTGAACCGTTATCAGCAAGATAGGAGGGTGCTGCCGCAAGGAATCGGCGTATAACAGCAAAGCCGTCGCTGCCTCCATTCCATGCTTCTGCTCCTTCTATATCGTCATTCGTCGGCAGGTACGGGGGATTGAAGATTATTGTGTCGTATTTTCCCCTGACGTTTTGAAATAGGTCAGAGAGTGCCAGATTTATGCTTACACCATTAAGATTGAAGTTTCCGGATGCACAATACAGCGCATCTCTGGATATGTCCACTGCATCCACATGATAGCCATTCTTTGCAAAATATATTGCTATAAGCCCGGAACCTGTGCCTATCTCAAGCACTCTGCCATGACATTTAGCCTCCCTTAATAGAAGAAAAGAATCTTCAGCAGGAACATACACAGGATGCTCAGCATTATACAAGACACCCAGGTAGTTTTTCACAGGCATGCGAGGCTAATGTCAAGCACATTCTTAAATGGTGATAGTGTTTCTTTTCACATATCAGGATAAAGGAATCCGGCACGGATATGCATTGATTCCAGTTTTGAGGCAAACATACTGGGCAACGTTAAATAACAGGTTTGTATGCAGCGCAGATCATTGATATATAATATGATTGAATTGCTTGGGAGTTGATTACAGGTTGACTTTGAAAGTTATCGTGGCGGAAAAAGCCGATGCTGGTAGAAGGATTGCATATTTCCTCTCAGATGGAAAACAGAAGGCAAAAAAGGTCAAAGGCCTAAGTTATATTGAATTCAAAAATGGCAATGATGATTATGCCCTTGTTTCATTGAGCGGGCATGTAGTTGAACTTGATTTTCCTAAGGAGATGAATGATTGGAGTTCTGTGGATTTAAACAAACTCATCTTCGCTGAAATAAACAAGAACCTGAAGAATAAGACGGTAGGAAATACTCTTCTTGAATTTGGATCCAGAGAAAGTGAATTCATAATAGCTACTGATTATGACAGGGAAGGGGAACTTATTGGCACTGAGGCCTTGGAGTTAGCCGGATTTCGTAGAGATCAAGAGAGTACCAGGGTCAGGAGGGCAAAGTTCAGCACACTGACGAGGGAGGAGATTGAAAGCGCATTTGCCAATCTGATAGATGTGGACTATGACCTTGCAGATTCCGCCGGTGCCAGAGAGGAAGTTGACCTTATATGGGGAGCAGTCCTGACCCGCTTTTTCTCAGTGTCTACAAAAAGGCTCGGAAAGGACTTTCTCTCCGTGGGCAGAGTGCAGACCCCAACACTTGCTCTTATAGTCGAGAGGGAGGAGGAGATTACCGCCTTTAAGCAGGAGACTTTCTGGAAGATAATCATCACTTTTAACAAGGGAGGTCATTTTCAGGGAATTTATGAGAAGACGCAGATGTTCGACAAGAAGGAGGCTGATGCCGTATTCTCGGCGGTAAATGGGCAGAGCGGAGTGACGAAAAACTTTGAGAAAAGTGTTCAGAGAATACCGAAGCCGCCTCCGTTTAACACTACAGAGTTCTTAAGAGAGGCTAGCAGGATAGGAGTGAATCCCGCAAGGGCAATGTCTATTGCGGAGAGCCTCTATGTAAAAGGATACATCAGCTATCCAAGGACCGACAACACAGTATATCAAAGAAGCATAAGCCTGACTGGAGTTCTAAAGAAGCTTCAAAAGGGGGAATTCAAGGACGACGTTGAGAGAGTACTCGCTCAGGATTCAATTCGCCCATCCAGGGGCAGGACAGAGGCAACAGATCACCCGCCAATCTATCCTGTGGCAGTTCCAAAGGGAGCGGATTTGAAAGGTGATTTTCACAAGATTTACGAACTGATAGTGAGACGGTTCCTTGCTACCCTGTACCGGGAAGGGCAGAGGGAGGTAAGAAAGGCATCCATCCAGGTGTCAGGGCACAATTTTATCTCTGAGGGATCGAAGATAATAGACGAAGGGTGGCTTTCCCTCTATCCATACCGGAAGGTAAGCGAATCATATCATCCGGATCTTGTAGAAGGAGAGGCGGTTAAGGCGATAAAATGGGAGATGCTTGAGGATCACACAAAACCGCCGCCGAGATACGATGCTGCGAGCCTCCTGAAGCTGATGGAGTCGCTACGACTTGGGACGAAAAGCACCAGGCATGACATAATACAGAAGCTCCAGGACAGGGGATTTATCCAGGGAAACCCCGTCAGGCCGACCCATCTTGGAATCGGATTTATTCAGGCAATAAAGCTTATCAATTCGCCGATTTCCAAGCCAGAGATGACTGCAAGGCTTGAGGAGGACATGGACAGGATAACCAAGAAGGAGATTTCCAAGCAGGCGGTTGTGAACGAATCAAGAGAAATGCTTTCAAACGTTCTTAAGGATTTTATTGCAAATAAGCAGAAGATAGTCGAGGTCATAAACAGCTCGGCCAGGAAAGGTGATATAGTTGGAATATGTCCGGAGCATCATACTGATCTTATAATTCTGAAGAGCAGGGATTCTGCTAAGATAAAATGCACCACTGAGGGCTGCAAGATTGACTTCTATGTACCGCCCAATGCACTTATCAAGGTGGAGGAAAAGACATGCCCAGACTGTTCTCTTCCACTGATAAGAATAATCAGGAAGGGACAGGCACCGGAAACGAGATGCATGAATCCTTCCTGTACATACAATAAAAAGAATGCGTCTTTAGGAGCCTGCCCTGTAGATGGCGGTGACCTGGTCATACGGCAGTCAAGAAGCGGAAAAAGGTTCCTAGCATGCACAAACTATCCAAAATGCACACAGACCTACCCACTTCCACAGATGGGTTTTATCTCCCCTACCGGAGAGAAGTGCCCGTTTTGTGGTGCACCCCTGCTGGTTTCGGCCAGGAAGGGTTACAGGTGGAAGTTCTGCCCGAAGATAGACTGCGAATACAATAAGAAGAAGAATGAGGCAAGAAAGGAAGAGAAGGTTAAGTCCTGAAGCCTGGACGATAGTTATCTATATCATAGCTTCGATTCTTTCGGTACTGTTCACTGAAGGTCTTACATCGTCGGGCTATCAGGGTAGTTCCAGTACTTCTGAGAGTTTTGGATATTTTATCATATATATCGTTGCTACAATTTTCATCACACTCTTGATACTGTTTCTTGCCCGGAGAAAAAAAGGAAAACCGATCAAGTACGTGTTCCTGTTTGTAATGGTGTATGTTGTTTTTTTCGTGGCACTTGTAGTTGCAGACTACGCATACGCTTATCTTCAGTACTTTTTCCTTTACATCATATACACGCCATTCCCGCAGCTCCCCAATATGCTAACAGCTGATTTTTATCTGATCTGGCTCATTCCTCCAGCGCTTATTGGTTACGAGCTCTTCACAAAGCCCAACTGGATTGTAGTGAATATAACAGGACTCATAATGGCGATCGGGATAGCCTCGATCTGGAGCCTTTTCCTTGGTGTATGGTTTGCTTTGGCTTTGCTGATCATTCTTGCCGTCTATGACTACATTTCCGTCTTCAAGACTAAACACATGATCACACTGGCGAAGGTTGCATTGGACGAAAGCATACCGATGCTTTTCGTTGTACCGGAATCCTATGATTTTGACATGTCTTCGCTCTCGATAGAGAATAGAGGAGAAAATAAAGCCGTTCTTCTCGGTTTCGGAGATGTTGCCATCCCTACCGTCCTAGTTGTATCCTCCACTGTTTACGGAACCGGGAAGGCGTTGGCACCTGCTTTCTTCTTCCTTCCGTTTGTGGGCGGGATAATCGGCATGATTTATCTCATGTTTTTCATGAAGAGGAGACCAGCTCCCGGGCTTCCTGCCATAAATGGCGGAGTCATTGGAGGCTTCGTTCTTGCACTAATCCTCTCTATGCTCTAAACTTCAATGCAGGAATACACGTTTGTCTGTAAAATACAGTGGAATAGAATATTCCTCGCACTTCGCGATCACCTCGTTATCCCTGATGGAACCCCCCGGCTGGATGATTGCCACCACGCCGAGCCTCTTTGCTTCCTCCACGCTGTCTGAAAACGGGAAATAAGCGTCAGAAGCAAGTACTGATCCTTTTGCCTTCTCTCCAGCAAGCTCACCGGCTATCTTTAATGCCCTGACTCTGGAGGTCTGTCCTGATCCCATTCCTGTAACCGCATTTGATTTCGCGAGGACGATAGCATTGCTCCTGGCATGTGCAACGACTTTCCACGCGAATAAAAGATCCGCCATTGCTGTAGCTGGTGCCCCCATGGATGTTTTAAGAACTGGCTGGATCGGCATAGCCCTCAGCGGAGTCTGCGCCAGAATGCCGCCGGCAACAGAGCGTATCCTCAATTCAGGGTCCCTCTCCATGCTTGCCTTGAGAATCCTCAGGTTCTTTCTTTTCTTCAATATCTCAAATGCCTCCTTGGAATATGAAGGTGCTACGACGACTTCGGCGAAGTTCTTTGAAATGAGACCTGCTGTCTCCGCATCGATCTCTACGTTTGCAGACATCACGAAACCGTAAGCAGATTCAGGATCTGCCTCGAATGCCTTTGAATAAGCCTCTGAAAGCCTTGCAGAAGAGGCCACCCCACATGGTGTCAGATGCTTCACTATCACTACAGAGGGTTCCTCGAACTCCAAAGCAGTCTCAAATGCAGCATTTGAGTCCAGTATGTTGTTGTAAGATAGCTCCTTTCCTGACATCTGGATTGACCACGGTATACCAAGCATCTCACCACTGCGGTACAGGTAGGCTTCCTGATCCGGGTTTTCCCCGTACCTTAACTTGGTACCGCCTGTAAATTCGAGGAAGAGGTGCTCCTTGCTGTGCTCTGGTAGGAGCTTCCTGGAAAGTGAGTTGTATATGTCAATATCATAGCTGGCTGCTAGAGCAAAGGCCTTGATTGCAAGATCCTGACGCACATTGAGAGGTATTGTGCCTTCTTCCCTGATAATCCTGGAGACCGATTCATACTGTTCTTTCGCTGTTATGACTGAAACATGAGCATAGTTTTTTGCTGCAGCCCGGATAAGCGATATCCCGCCAATGTCGATGTTCTCTATCATTTCATCCAGGTCCCCGCCAGCGGCTGTTTTATGGAATGGGTAAAGATTAGAGATGACCATATCAAATTGAGGGTATTTCATTGCTTTGAGCTCCTCGTTGCTTCTGGCGTCTCGATTGGAGAGGATGCCCGCAAATATAGAAGGGACAAGTGTCTTGACCCTACCTCCAAGCAGTTCATCGAAACCAGACAGCTTTGACGTGCTGATCGCGTCTATTCCGGATGATTTAAGAAATTCCGCAGTTTTTCCAGTCGCATAGACAATGTCCCCGTCACGGATAATATCTTTGAGAAAAGAATCAAGCCCATTCTTATCAAAGACGCTGGCCAATATGTTCATGCACGACAATACACAGTGAATAAATCACTTTTTCTTTGTGTAAAGAGAATGTGAGGACATATTTGGTCCAGTGATGTTTTTAGATGCACCTTGAAGCAAAAAAGTCCATGTGGTATATGAATATCCCGGCTTCCGCGTGTTAAGATATTTGCATCTATTGATGATAAACATGCCTGGGAATGGACGAACCTGTTATGCGCTTCGCTTTATAATGCGTTGGGGATAACAGATTATGATTATTGCATTTGTCGGAAAGGGAGGAGTAGGAAAGACATCAGTTTCAAGCGCTTTTGCACTTGAACTAGCAATGTTCGGGAAGACGCTCATTGTCTCTACTGATTTTATGCCCTCACTACAATTCATCTTCAGTCCGCTTGATAATGTTTCTGTAATGGAGCTCACAGAAAATGAGGTTTCCAAAAGGTGGGAGGAAAAGTACGGGGAAGAGGTTCTGCAAATAGCGAAGGAGTTCGTGGATGCTGATCAAGAGCTATTGCACCATGTGTCCAGCGCGCCCGGTGTCCCTGAAGAATTTATAATTTCAAATCTCGTTGAAATCGAAAGTTCCGGTGCTTATGACTTCATTGTATGGGACACTCCTGCTTCATCATCAACAATGCATCTGCTGGCCTTGGAGAGGGATTTTTACAACCACCTGAACAGGGACGTAAAATTCTATTTGAAACTAAAGAAAAAATTCAGGGTGTCAAGAACATTGGAGATTATCAATTCCTGGAAGGAGCTTGCAGAAGAAACATGGAAAGGATTGACCAAAGCTAGTTTTGTCCTGGTCACAACGATGGATGATCTTGCTTTGCTGCAGTCCGACGATATTTCCAGGGATTTCAACGAGATGGGCCTAGGAATAACATTCAGGATATGCAACAGGGTAAAGGAGATTAACCTCGAAGATGAAAAGTGTTCTATTCAGATTGAAGAATTTACAGGGAATGCAAGACAGATTGTTGAAGCAATGAGGGTTTTCATCCGCCCGGCATTGAGTTTTCTTACCAACAGCAAGGATCGCGAGAAGAGCGATTGATCTGATATGAAAAGCTGGAATTAAAGCCCAATCATTTCCTGCTATCCCACTTTAATGACTGAATTTTTCAAGAGTATATATAACCTAAAAAGCCAGCGCTTTTGATCGTTTAATGATTCCACAGGTTTTGACGAACCTTAAAATATGATTTTTATTTACGGGGTGAGTATGAAATTCTCCTTTAGAAGCATACAGTCTTACATTTACATTATCATGGCAGCCGTCTCAATAGTCATTTTCGTGATAGTTTTCAACAACCTTGTCATCGGAAACCAGGCTATTATCAAGTCCGGTCTCTCCTTCGCTTCCACTGGAAACTGGATGTACTGGATATTCATCGTAAGCCTGCTTGGGCTAATTATTTTCATTTACCTTTATCTCAAGTTTCTCTCAGATGCAAAAAAATTCTCAGATATCATTTCAGGTAGCAGCAAACAGAGTTTTATCAAGAACATCAAGGATCTGGAACGAATCGCCTATAAGCTGGGGCCTGCATTTGAAGAGAGGCTACAGGAAGCTAAATCTCGCTGGAATTACAAGAACTGAGATTTATCAGTTGCGAGTAGGAAAACCCCACCTCTTCAGGGGCGGGATGAAAGCGAACACACATCTTTAATGATTACAAAGCAATTGCATAAATAGCATGTTCA